>JAEZPL010000787.1 GCA_023413605.1 Pseudomonadota bacterium | reverse complement strand
TCGGCTTCTTGCGGACATACTGCATGGGCAGTTCCAGCCGCTCCGCGATCCAGGCCGCGAAGGGGATGCCCGCCGTCTCGCCGCCGGCCACCGCGTCGATGCTCTCGTAGCCGATCTCGCGCTCGATCGTCTGGACGGCGAAGTCCATCAGCGCCTTGCGGGCGCGCGGGAAGGACACGATGCGCCGGCAGTCGGTGTAGACCGGGCTCGCCCAGCCCGAGGTGAAGATGAAGGGCTGGTCGGCGTTGAAGTGCAGCGCCTTGATTTCCAGCAGGATCTTCGCCGCGGTGGCGGCAATCGTGGCCCGGTCGGCGAGGGCGGCGGACGAGGTGGTCATGGAGAAACGGCTCCCACGGAGGCAAGGTGGACTCATTCCGTCCCGGAAAAAGCCCGGTGTGGACTGCCTGTGTGTAGCGGTCCGGCGAACGAATCGCAATGGGGCGGGGCGGGGCGCGGCCAGGGCAGCTTGCCGAAGGGAGCGATTCGCGATAGGTAATGAGGTAAGAAGTAAGGAGGCAGGGCGGCCATGGGCATGATTCGCAACGCCAAAGTCACGGAGAAGGGGCAGGTCACCATTCCCGTCGAGATACGCCGGCTTTTGGGAATCGGAGACGGTGGCGGGCCGGTGACGTTCCGGGAGGACAACGGCGTCGTCACCATTCAATCCGCCAGGAAGCCGACCTTGCGGGAGTTGGTGGCCGGTTTCGATCCGGAACGGCACCGTCATGCGCCGGCAGACCGCGTGTGGGATGATGCGCCGAAAGGGCGCGAGACCTTATGAGCGCCTACGTTCCCGACGCGGGCGATATCGTCTGGATCGACCTGAGCCCACAGGCCGGGCAGGAGACGGCATTCCGGCATCCGGCCGTGGTTCTGACGCCCGCTTACTACAGCGTTGCGACCGGACTTTCGCTGATCGTGCCGATGACGACGAAGGCGAAAGGCGGCACCTTCGAAGTGCCGATGCGCGGGGCTAGGCGTGCAAAGGGCGTGGTCCTTGCGAATGAGCTGCACACCGTGGACTACGCTGCGCGGAAAACCGAGAAATTCGACGTCTGTCCGGCCGACGTTCTTCAGCAGGTCCGCGACATTGGTGAGGCCTTGGTGCGCGGCGAATAATCCGCTCACTTCTCCGGCAGGTTCAAGCGGATGCAGCGGGCCAGAACGGTGTTGCCGGTCATCTCGCGGTAAACCTGGGTGACGATCGGCTCCGCCGCCTTGCACTGATCCAGGGTGGCGAAATCGATGGTGGTCGGGCCGCCCTGGTTCAGGATGAACAGCAGCAGGATCACGCGTTCCATACCTTCCCCCTCCGGTCGCGGGCCTGCCCGATCAGCCCTTGAACTCAGCCCTTGGCCAGGATCGCGCGGGCCGCCTGGGCGTCGCGGACGATCTGATCCTTCAACTCCCCGAAGCTGGCGAACTTGCGCTCCGGGCGCAAGAAGTCGATGAGCTGCACGCGCAGGTGCTGGCCGTAGAGGTCGCCGTCGAAGTCGAACAGGTGCGTTTCCAGCCGTTCCACCGTGCCGCCGACGGTTGGGCGGCGGCCCAGGTTGGCGACTCCGTCGTGCCACACCGTGGCCGGGCCGTGGTCCACGCCCGCCCGCGCCGCGTAGACGCCGAAGGCCGGGCGCAGATAGTCGAGCAGTTCCACGTTCGCGGTGGGGAAGCCGATGGTGCGGCCCTTGTGGTCGCCATGCTCCACGCGGCCCTCGATCTCCCAGGGGGAGCCCAGAAGGCGCGCGGCCTCGCGCGGGTTGCCGGCAACGAGCGCGTCGCGCACGCGGGTGGAGGAATAGACGCCGCCCGCGTCGTCGGCCACCGGCCCGACCTCGGTCACGCCGAAGCCGTGGACAGCCCCGGCACGCTTCAGCACCGCCGGGTCGCCGCCGCGCCCGTGGCCGAACAGGAAATCGTAGCCGCAGACGACATGCCGCACGCCGAGGCCACGGACGAGATCCTCCTCGATAAAGGCGTCGGCGGTTTTGTGCAGGAAGCTGTCGTCGAAATGGCAGACGAACAGAAGGTCCACGCCCAGCGACTCGATGTGGCGGGCCTTCACCCGGAAAGGCGACAGGCGAAAGGGCGTGTCGGCCGGCCGGAAGACGGAGCGTGGGTGCGGTTCGAACGTCATCACCGCCGAAGGCGCGCCAAGGTCGCGGGCAATCCGCTGGGCGGTGCCGATCACCGCCTGGTGACCGCGGTGCACCCCGTCGAAGTTGCCCAGCGCCACGACGGCCCCTCGGGCGTCGGCCGGCAGGTCGGCGGTGTGTCGGAACAATCGCATGCGTGCACGCCCTGATGGTCTGCGGGCCGTTTCCGGCCTCCGTAAACGACGGCGGCCCGCCGGGGGGCGGGCCAATGCCTCGGGCGTCTATATAGAACGGAGCCGGCGCGTGGTCTACGCACCGGCGCAATCACCGCGTCCGATGACCGTTCAACGGGGGACTTTACCCGCGGGAGGGGACCATCAGCAGGGCTTCGCCCTCGATCACCACCGTTTCGCCGACCGTGCAGACGGTGCGGACGACCACGCGGCGCTTCTCGGGGATCATCTCCGTGACGGTGGCGCGGGCGGTCACCGTGTCGCCGGCGCGGACCGGCGCCTTGAACTTCAGGTTCTGGCTCATGTAGATGCAGCCCGGACCCGGCAGCTTGGTGCCCAGAACGGCGGAAATGAAGCCGGCGCTCAGCATGCCGTGGGCGATGCGGCCCTGGAACATGGTGCTGCTGGCGTATTCCTGGTTCAAGTGGACCGGGTTCGTGTCGCCGGAAATGCCGGCGAACAGCACGATGTCCGCTTCCGTAACGGTCTTCGCGAAGCTTGCCGTCATGCCGACGGCGAGATCTTCGATGCAGTGCCCCTCGTTGTCCCTCAGGATTTGGCGAACATCGTCCATAACGCGGTTCCTCTCATCCATGGCCGCCCGGGCAGGGCCGTCCGGCGGTGCCGTAGGGGCGGCGCAACAACAGGTATGGTGCGGCGCGATATATGCACTGCAACCACATGATGGCAACACAACTCCCCCGAAAAAATGAAAAAATCTCTAAGGCACCTTCGAAAGAGGCAGCCGCGTCCAACGACTTGCCCGGTTCTTGGGCGATAGAACGGGTGGCGCAATTGAAGGCAAGGCGATTTGAAAATCGACTTCTCTGCTGGTCGGGCTGTGCTGCAATACTAAGAATAATAAGGGCTTAACGGAGGTCTGACGGAAGTTCCACCGGGCCGTTCCGGCGGTAAGCGTGTGCCTGATCGGCCATTCGGGATTTTCGGAAAGTTTGCGCCGCCTGTTGCGGGCCGATGGCAATAATCGGCCATTATTGGCGCCGGATTGTTTGTATACATACAAGCAGGGGCGCGTTGCGCTGCGGAAGGCCCCGTGATTCGGGCGGCGACTCGGGCGTTGCCGATGGTCATAGCCCTTCGACGCCGTGTTGACTTCACGGCCCCGCGACCAACCGTAACAGGGTGTAGAACCCGTGACGGGGACCGACCCATGCCCTACCGCTTCGCGCTGGTCACCGGCGCCACTTCCGGCATCGGTGCGTGTTTCGCAAGCGCCCTTCCGGCCGACACCCACCTGCTGCTTACCGCCCGCAACGCCGAGGCCTTGACCGAGCGTAAGGCCGAACTGTCCGCCGCCGGCCGCCATGTGGAGGTGCTGGCCGCCGACCTGACCACCGACGATGGCCGCAACGCCCTGATCCAAAAGGCCGAAACGCTGGAGATCGACCTGCTGATCAACAACGCGGGCGTCGGCTCCTTCGGCGCGGTCGTCGAGAACACGCTGGAGTTCGAGCGTTCCACGGTCGAACTGAACGTGGTGGCGACCACCGTGCTGACCCGCGCCCTGCTGCCCGGCATGATCGAGCGCGCGGCGCGGGACAGCCGGCGCGCGGGGCTGCTGATGGTTTCCAGCACCACGGCGTTCCAGCCGGTGCCCTTCCTGGCCACCTACAGCGCCAGCAAGAGCTTCATCCTGGCCTATGGCGAGGCGCTGGCGACGGAACTGCGGCGCAAGCCGGTGGACGTGCTGGTGCTGTGCCCCGGCGCCACCCGCACCAACTTCGGCCGCCGCGCCGGCTTCGCGCTGAACGCCCTGCCGGGGGCCGCCGACCCGATGGACGTGGCGCGCGAGGGGCTGCACGCGCTGGGGCGGCGCACGGTGCATGTGCACGGCTTCGGCACCCGCAACATGCTGCGCCCCTTCCTGTGGTCGCGCCACGCGGCGTCGGACGGGCTGGGCGCGGTGCTGGCGGTCTTCGACCGCAGCCAGCGGCTTGGCCGCGGCTTCCGGTCCCCGCCGAGAGCCTGACGCTCCTATTCGCTGGAACCGGAGGGCGCCGCGTCGCCGGTGGTGTTGCCGGACAGGGCGGCGTCGTTGCCGGATGGCTGCTCGGCGGTCTGCGTCTTTTCCGCCTTCTCGGCCTTGGCCTCGACCTTCTCCTTCGCGGCTTCGGTCGGCTGGGCGGACGGCTTGACCTCCACGCGCACCGGGGCGACGCCGCTGTCAATCATGTCGAGCTTTTTGGCGGCGTTCTTCGACAGGTCGATGACCCGGCCGTCCACATACGGGCCGCGGTCGTTGACGATCACCTCGATGCTCTTGCCGTTTTCCTGGTTGGTGACGGTCGCCTTGGTGCCGAGCGGAAGTTCGCGCGAAGCGGCGGTCGGCTTGTTCTGGTCGAACCTTTCGCCGCTCGCCGTCGGCTTGCCGTGGAATTCACCGCCGTAGAAGGACGCTTCGCCTTCGTGGACGATGACGGGTTCACCATTCTCGGTGCGCTCCACGGCGACGGGGGGAACCTTCGCGGACGCATTGTGTGCCTTTTTGCCGTCGCTTTTGGCGCCTTGCGGCTTTCCATCCTTCGGCTTTGCGCTGTGGGTCGCCCCGCTGGGCTGGGCTTGTGCCGGGGCGGCGCCGATCGAAAGGGGTAGGGCCAGCGCGCACAGCGCCACGAACAGGGTACGCGAAATGTGCATATGTCGATACCTCCCAACGGCTTTGGAAACGCGGGAGGGGGATGGGTGTTCCGGCAAGGGTGGTTTGGCGTGGTTCCGGGCGTAGACGTGGCCGGCCTTGGGATGCTTGAATTGCGGCCTTGGCAGAGGGGAGGGACAGCATGGCCGAAACCTTGGCGGGAACGTTGGCGACTCCGCGCACGGACCCGCATTTCGGCTGGGTGACCCTCGACGACGGCACGCGGCTGCGCACCGCCCATTGGCCGGCCCTGGACGCGGAGCCGCGCGGCACCGTGCTGCTGCTGACCGGCCGGTCGGAGTTCGTGGAGAAATACGCCGAGACGGTGGGGGAACTGCTGAGCCGCGGCTTCCAGGTCGTCGCCTTCGACTGGCGCAACCAGGGCCTGTCGGACCGGCCGCTCGCCAACCCGCAGGTCCACCATCTGGCGAGCTTCGACACGCTGGTGGACGACCTGGACGCGGTGGTGGAGCGGGCGGTGCGGCCGGTGGCGGCCGGGCCGTTGCTGCTGCTGGGCCATTCCATGGGCGGGCTGGTCGCCACGCTCAGCCTCGTGCGCCATCCCGACCGGTATCGGGCGGCGGTGCTGACCGCGCCGATGTACGACATCTTCACCGGCCCGGTGCCGCGCCGCGTCGCCGTGTGGCTGGCCGAGCGGCTGTGCGCCCGCGGCCGGGCCGAGGAGTATGCCTACGGCCAGGGCGACTACAACGCGGCGGAAGGGCTGTTCGCCCCGTCAAACCCGATCACCTCCGACGCCCGACGCTACGCCGTGTTCCACGACGCCTTCCGCGACCGGCCGGAGCTTCGGCTGGGCGGGGTCAGCTTCGGCTGGGTGCGCGCGGCGCTCTGCGCCTCCGACCATCTGCTGCGGGACGCGCCGCTGGAGCGGGTGACGACGCCCGTCCTGCTGCTGAGCGCGCCCAAGGACGCTATCGTGCGGTCGGAGGCCCACCGGCTGGTGGCGGCGCGGCTGGGCAACGCGACGCTGAAGGAATATCCCGACGCCAAGCACGAATTGCTGATGGAACGCGACGACATCCGCGACCGCGTCTGGGCCGACATCGACGGGTTCCTGGCGTCGGTGCCGGTGTGAGATTCCACGTCTTCCGCACGGCGGCCGTAAGATCAAAAGGGTAGAAGCCCTCATTTCTTCGGGCCTTTTGCTCGTTTGATCTTTGTGCTTAAAAATCGACGCCCCTTTCGTACGCTTACAAGGTTCCCCAGTCCATGCCCGAGTTCTGGAACGAGTCCGGTTACCAGCTTCTGACGCGCGACGCCGATGGCCGGCTTGCGGTCACGCCGGACTTCCTGCGCGCCTACCTGATGCGGCCGGAGATGCGCCCGCCCGAGGACGCCTGCGACACCGAGCACGCGCTGTTCGCCGGCCTGCTGGAGGACCCCACGCGCCCCGTCCCGCCCGGCATGGTGGAGTCGCTGGCCGACGAGGACGCACGGGAGAACTGGGCGATCTGGCTGGGCTTCCGCGACCGCCTTCTGGCCGCCGGCACGCTGGAGGCCTGTTACCTGCGCCTGTTCCGCGAGGGCGCCAGGGGCGTGCCGTCGCTGTTCATCGACCAGCTGGCGCACGTCATCCTGCGCGGCATCCTGGAGGACACGCCGTCCGGTCTGCGGGCGCGGGCGGGGGAACTGTTCTTCCGGCCGCAGTCCGTGTCCATCGACGACGGCCGCGTGCGGCTGGCCGACGCCGAAACGGTGGAGATGCTGGCGGCGACCGGCGGTTTCGGCAGCCTGGGCCGGCTGGTGGTGGAAGCGGGAACGTCCCCGCGCTCCGTCGATCTGGACATCCTGGACGAGACCAACCACGGCAACTATTGGGCGCGCGAGTCCAAGCACGACACGGTGCTGGACGTCACCTTCGCCGCGGCGGGGCTGGATGCCCTGTGCCGGGTGCTGGAGGCCTGGGTGGCGCATTTCCTGGGCGTGAAGGTGATCATCCACCCCGTGCAGCAGATCCGCGACGAACGCTGGGTCTGGCACGTCGGGCTGGACGCCGAGGCCACGGCCATCCTCAACGACCTGTACAACGGCGTCGACGTGGGGGAGGAGCGGCTGGCCCGCATCCTGGCCCTGTTCCGGCTGGAGTTCGCCGATCCCGCCGCCATGCGCGCGGACCTCGCCGGACGGCCCGTCTATCTGGGCATGGCAATGGGCGCCGACCGCAAGCTGCGCCTGAAGCCGCAGAACCTTCTGGTGAACCTGCCGCTGGCCGTGAAGAGCTGAGGGGAGGGGCCGGGCGCTCTGCGGTCCTTGCCGTGCGCCCGGTTCCGTCTATGTCCAGTGGGTAGGGTCCAGGGAATCGGGTCCAAAGAACCAGACCGGGCGGCGATGCATCGGCCGGATTGCGGGTGGGGAGGCACCGTCCATCGCCGGTGATGGAGACGATTCATGGTGCACGCCCGCATCCTTGGAAGTGGCCTTCTTCTCGGCGCCGGCGCTCTGGCGTTGGCTGTGTCCGTTGCGTCCGCCGGACCGGCGGGCGCCCAGACGGCCACGGCGTCCGGCATGCCGGCGCTCGTGCTGGACGCACCGGACGAATCGCCGGCGGTGGCCGGGGCCGACGAGATGGCGCGGCTGTTCGACGAAGGCGCTCTGCACGACGAACTGAAACGCGAACGTTCCTTCGCGCGCTGGACCCGCGCGGTGAACGTGACCCTGCGCGGCGACGCGGCGGAGCACTGGTTCCCCAAGGCGACGGCCATCGCGGCCGATCTGGAGCGGGCGACGGGGCTGGACATCACGGTCCACGAACAGCCCTTCTGGGCCGGCGACATCGACGTGGTGGTGACGAACATGCGCGGCTATTGGCCGCCGATGGTGTCGCTCGCCAACGGGCGGCGCGACGAGCCCTTCACCTGCATCGCCCTGCCGATGGTGCTGGATGGGGAAATCCGCAACGCGCGCATCTACATCAACGCGGCGGTGGTCGGCCCCGACAACGCCGAGGCCTGTCTGGCGGAGGAGCTGTTCCAGTCCATGGGCCTGTTCGGCGAGGTGGACGGCCACCCGTCCGGCACTCTGCTGAACGACGATGTCGGCTACCGCCGCATCGGGCCGATCGACCGGATGCTGCTGTCGGTCCTCTACGACCGGCGCCTGTCCCCGGACATGAGCGCCGAAGAGGCGCGCGCCGAGGCCGGGAGGATCCTGGCCGAGCGGTTGAGGTGAGCCATCCGGAGGAACGTTGCACCGAATGGGAATTTCCTTAAACCGTCGGAAGCGGTCGCCGGCCCCTCACGGGATCGTGTTCTCACCGTGATTCGCCGGTGGGACCCGCCGGGATTATTGTGTCATCCATGGATGTACGCCTGGAGTTCGAAGCATGCTGTTGAAGGTCCGCACCGCATCGGAAGCCCGCGAGGATGAGGTCACGCCCCGCGCGCTGTTCCTGTCCCGCCGCTCGGTCATCGCGGGCGGGGCTGCCGCCCTGGCGGTCGGCGGCGCTTTTCCGTTCCTGTCCGCCCCGGCCGGTGCCGCCACGTTCAGCGTCCCGACGACCGCGCAGCCCTCGGACGCGAAGCTGGACGCGGTGACGCCGCAGAAATCCGCGACGACCTACAACAACTTCTATGAGTTCGGCACCGGCAAGACCGATCCGTCCGAATACGCCGGCAAGCTGAAGACCCGCCCGTGGGAGGTCGTGGTGGACGGCGAGGTCGGCAAGCCGGCCACCTTCGGCATCGAGGACATGCTGAAGTTCCCGCTGGAGGAGCGCATCTACCGCCTGCGCTGCGTCGAGGCCTGGTCGATGGTGATCCCCTGGATCGGCTTTCCGCTGGCCGAACTGCTGAAGCGGGTGGAGCCGACGGGCAACGCCAAGTATGTCGCCTTCCAGACGCTGAACGACCCGGCGCAGATGCCCGGCCAGCGGCTGGGCGTGCTGAACTGGCCCTACACCGAGGGGCTGCGGCTGGACGAGGCCATGCATCCGCTGGCGATCATGGCCGTGGGCATGTATGGCGAGGTGCTGCCGAACCAGAACGGCGCGCCGATCCGGCTGGTCGTGCCGTGGAAGTACGGCTTCAAATCCATCAAGTCGGTGGTCCGCATCACCCTGACCAAGGACCAGCCGCCGACCGCCTGGAACCGCTCCCAGCCCTACGAGTACGGCTTCTACGCCAACGTGAACCCGGACGTGGACCATCCGCGCTGGAGCCAGGCGAACGAGCGGCGCGTCGGCGATTTCTTCCGCCGCAAGACCCTGCCGTTCAACGGCTATGGCGAGGAGGTCGCGTCGCTCTACGCCGGCATGGACCTGCGGAAGAACTTCTGAGATGAGCACCGCTTTCAGGAAACGCGCGTCGGCGGCCCTGACCTCGCGCTGGGCGAAGCCGGTGGTGTTCGCGCTGGCCCTGCTGCCGATGGGCTGGACCGTCTGGCTGGCCGCCAGCGGTGGGCTGGGGGCGGAGCCGATCGCGGAGGGGGTGCGGCAGACCGGCCTGTGGGCCCTGCGCTTCCTGCTGATCGCGCTGGCGGTGACGCCGTTGCGCGTGCTGACCGGGGTGCCGGCCCTGGCGCGCTTCCGCCGGATGATCGGGCTTTTCGCCTTCGCCTATGCGGTCGTCCACCTGCTGACCTACGTCGCCATCGACCAGTTCTTCGACTGGGCGGCGGTGTGGAAGGACATCGTGAAGCGTCCCTACATCACCGTGGGCATGGGCGCCTTCGTGATCCTGGCGGCGCTGGCGGCGACCTCCACCAACGGCATGGTGCGTCGGATCGGCGGGCGGCGCTGGCGCGCGCTGCACAAGACGGTGTTCGCCGCCGGGCTGGCCGGCTGCTTCCACTACATCATGCTGGTCAAGGGCTGGCAGATCCCGCCCTTCGTCTATCTGGGGATCTTCGCCCTTCTGGTCGCGCTGCGCTTTGCCAAGGTCCCATCCTGGAGGATAGCGGTCCGCACGGACGGCAGCCCTATCTTAGGTCGCTCCGGCGGCGACTGACGATGGGGAACGATGCGAGCGCGCGTCATTGTCAACAAGGGCGGCGGGACGGCCCGGAAGACCGGGCCGGACACGCTGGACGGCGAACTGTCGGACCTGTTCGCCCGTCACGGCGTGGACGCCTCCGTCGCACTGGCGGGTGGGGACGACATCCCGCGTGAAATCGAACAGGCGCGTGCGGATGCCGAAGCCGGGCGGCTCGACGCCGTGGTGGTCGGCGGCGGCGACGGCACGATCAGCACCGCCGCAGGCCTGCTGGCCGGCAGCGATGTGCCGCTCGGCGTGCTGCCGCTCGGGACGCTCAATCACTTCGCCAAGGATCTGGGGCTGCCGCAGGATCTCGACGGCGCCATCGGCGTGATCGCCGCGGGCGGCACCCGTGCGGTGGACGTGGCGGAGGTCAACGGGCACGTC
>JAEZPL010000778.1 GCA_023413605.1 Pseudomonadota bacterium | reverse complement strand
TGGAAGGGAGAAACAATCACACTCGATTGCTGGAGGAATTCCATGACCACCCTGTCGCGGATGCTGAAAGTCACTGCCTTTGCGCTGCCGCTCGCCTTTCTTGCCGCAACATCCGCGAAAGCCGCCGACATCGTGGACACCGCCGTGTCGGCCGGCCAGTTCAAAACGCTGGTCAAGGCCGTTCAGGCGGCGGGGCTGGCCGACACGCTGAAGGGGGCGGGGCCCTACACGGTCTTCGCGCCGACCGACGAGGCGTTCGCCAAGCTGCCGGCGGGCACCGTCGAAAATCTTCTGAAGCCGGAGAACCGGGACAAGCTCCGCTCCGTACTCACCTATCATGTGGTGCCCGGCAAGGTCATGTCGGCGGACATCGCCGGCAAGGCGGCGTCGCCGAAGACCGTGCAGGGCACGACCGTGGACATCGACGCCACCAAGGGGGGAGTGATGGTGGACAACGCCAAGGTCGTGAAGCCGGACGTCACCGCGTCCAACGGCGTCATTCACGTGATCGACACGGTGATCATGCCGAACTGATTGTAGGTCCCTCCTGCCGGTGTCACCGCCGATCCGGTAGGATTCCTGTCCCGGAGAGTCTCCCCCGGCTCTCCGGGATTTTTTGTCGGCAGGATTTTTCAAGCGGCAGAAATTTTTAGCGGCTGTCGGGCGACAGCCGGCCGTTGGGGAAGCGGTGGACCTTGCCGCGGGCCAGCAGATGCACCTCGAACGGCTTGGCCAGCAGGCCGGCGATGGCCGGATCCAGCACGTTCAGCCCACCCGTGAAGGCGCCGAAGGCCGGCAGGATCAGCTTCGCCCCGTCGAAGGCGAAGCAGCGCTCCCGCACGCGCCGGCCCGGAACCAGCACGGCGGCTGCGGGGTGCAGGTGACCGGACAACTCGCCCACCGCGCCCGGCACGGCCTCGTGCCGGAAGGTCAGCGGGCCGAGCGCCAGCTCCTCCACGATGCGCCCGCCGAAGCCCTCCGGCGGTTCCGGGTCGTGGTTGCCGGTGATCCACACCCAGTCGGGGACCCGATCCGTCAGCGCCGTCAGCCGGGCGACATCGCCGGCCTCCATCCGCGAGGCCGCGCGGCGGTCGTGAAAGCTGTCGCCCAGGCACAGCACGCGCTGCGGGTCCAGCCGCTCCACCAGCGCGGCCAAGCGGTCGAGCGTCGCCCGCGTGTCGTAGGGCGGCAGCATCCGCCCGCGCGCCGCGAAGGCGGAGCCCTTTTCCAGATGCAGGTCGGCGACGACGAGCGTCCGCTCCGCCGGCCAGATCAGCGCGCCGGAGGCATCGGGGGCGAGGGCGGCCCCTTTCATGGTGATGGTCGTTTCCATGGACATCACAACGACAGCCGGGCCTGGCCGTCACCGCCCGATCCGAGTTCCGGCATCGCCTCGGCCACCAGATCGGCTGCCGCCTGTTCGAGCAGTTCGTCGGTGGCGGAGCCGTCCACCCGCTCCCGCCCGATCTCCAGGATCACGGGAACGGCAAGGGGGGAGATGCGCTCCAGGTCCTTGTGGGTGATGCGGCCCTTCACGCGCGCCAGGAAATCCGACAGGCGGCGGATGTCGGTCAGCCCGCCGGCCGCGTCGGCGCGGGTGGCTCGCAGCAGCACATGGCCGGGGTCGTGCTTGCGCAGGACGTCGTAGATGAGGTCGGAACTGAAGGTCACCTGCCGCCCGGACTTCTCCTGCCCCGGATGGCGTCGGTCGATGACGCCGGTGATCAGGGCCACGTTGCGGAAGGTCCGCCGCAGCATGGAGGACTCGTCCATCCACGCCTCCAGGTCGTCGCCCAGCATGTCCTGGTCGAACAGGGCGTCCATGTCCCGCGGAGTCCGCAGCGACCACACCGCCAGCACATAGTCGGTGGCGACGAAGCCCAGCGGGCCGCAGCCCATGCGCTCCATCCGGCGGGTCAGCAGCATGCCCAGAGTCTGGTGCGCGTTCCGCCCCTCGAAGGCGTAGACGACGAGGAAGCGCTTGCCGGCCTTGGGGAAGCTTTCCACCAGCAGCCCGTCGCGCGCCGGCAGGACGGAGCGCCAGCGCTGGAGCCGCAGCCATTCCTGCACGTCCTCCGGCAGGTTCGGCCACTGCGCCGGGTCGGCCAGCATGGCGCGCACGCGGTCGGCCAGAGCCGAGGTCAGCGGCAGCCGTCCTCCGGCGTAGGCGGGTACTTTCGGCTCCCCGGTTCCGCCCTTGGCGACCTGCGCCTCCATCTCCCGGATGCCGAGGAACTTCAGGAGCTGGCCGGCGAAGACGAAGGTGTCGCCGGGGGTGAGGCCCTGAACGAAATACTCCTCCACCTCGCCAAGCACCGGGCCGCGGTTCAGGCGCACGCGCAGCATGGCCTCCTGCGTGATGGTGCCGACGTTCATGCGGTACTGCCGCGCCACGGCGGGGCCGGCGACGGCCATGCGCCCGTCGTCGCGCATCACCAGCCGGTGGAAGCGTTCGTAATTGCCGAGCGCGTAGCCGCCGGTCGCCACGAAGTCCAGCACGTCGTCGAACTCGTCGCGCGCCAGTCCGGCGTAGGGGGCGGCGCAGACCACCTCGTCATACAGATCGTCGGGGCGGAAGGGATCGGCGCAGGCCATGCCCAGCATGTGCTGGGCCAGCACGTCCAGCCCGCCGGGCCGGGGCCGCTCGCCGTCCAGGCTCATGGCGGCGACGGCGTCCACGGCGGCGCGGCATTCCAGCACCTCGAACCGGTTGGCGGGGACGAGCAGGGCGCGGCTGGGCTCGTCCAGCCGGTGGTTGGCGCGGCCGATGCGCTGCACCAGCCGGCTGGCCCCCTTCGGCGCGCCGATCTGCACCACGAGGTCAACCGCCGCCCAGTCGATGCCAAGGTCGAGCGAGGAGGTCGCCACCACCGCCCGCAGCTTGCCGCCGGCCATCGCCGCCTCCACCTTGCGGCGCTGCTCCGCCGCCAGGGAGCCGTGGTGGAGCGCGATGGGCAGGTTGTCCTCGTTGATGCGCCACAGCTCCTGAAAGACCAGTTCGGCCTGGGCGCGGGTGTTGACGAAGACCAGCGTGGTGCGGTGGCCGCGGATGCGCTGGTAGACCTCGCCCAAGGCGTGCATCGCCATGTGGCCGGCCCAGGGCAGCCGTTCCCGCGTCGTCAGGATCTCCACGTCGGCGGAAGCCCCGGCGCGCCCGGTCACCAGACGGACGTCGCCACCCTCGGAGAGTCCGGTCTTCGACAGCCAGGCGAGCAGCTGGTCCGGCTCCGCCACCGTGGCCGACAGCCCGACCCGCCGCGCCGCGGGCGCCAGCCTCGCCAGCCGGGCCAAGCCCAGCGCCAGAAGGTCGCCGCGCTTGGTCCCGGCCAGCGCGTGAAGCTCGTCCACGATGACGCAGCGGAGGTGCCGGAAGATGGCCGCCGAGTCGGTGTAGGACAGCAGCAGGGCGAGGCTTTCCGGCGTGGTCATCAGGATCTGCGGCGGGTGCGCCCGCTGCCGCCGCCGCTTGGATTCGGGCGTGTCGCCGGTGCGGGTTTCCGTGCGGATGGGCAGCCGCATCTCCGCGATGGGGTCCTCCAGGTTGCGCTGGATGTCCACCGCGAGCGCCTTCAGCGGCGAGATGTAGAGCGTGTGCAGCCCCTCCCTCGGGCGTTCCGCCAGTTCGATCAGCGAGGGCAGGAATCCGGCGAGCGTCTTGCCGCCGCCGGTCGGCGCGATCAGCAGCGCGCTTTCACCCGCCACCGCCGCCTCGACCATGACGAGCTGATGCGGGTGCGGCGCCCAGCCGCGCGACCGGAACCACCCGGAGACGTTGGCGGGGAGGAGGGGAGAGGACCAATTATCCATGGGCAGCCTTGGGAGAGCGCCGTGTCCGGGACGACCTGGAATGAAACGCTGTGAAACGTGAAACACCGTGCTGTTTCATTCCTCCAAACGAGGCTCCCCGGCTGCCGTTGCGCACGCGGGCAGGATAGCGGAGGTGTCGGAACGGAGCAAGAACGGGAGCGCCGTTTGCGGCGCTTGAAGTCCCGGAATGCTGTGATAGTCTTCAAGGCAAGGAGGTGACGCGCTTTTCCGTTCCCTGTGGCGAGGCCGGTTTCCCGAGCCCGCCTTTTGGGCTCTTAGCTATCGTGGTGCTGGTTGAAGCCCGCTTCGAACTCGAACTTCATCCGGAACCAGAAGCGGCGGAGCCTCTTCAGGAACTTTTTCAAACGCGTCACCTCCCTTCGGATCGTCGGCCAGGACAATTCCCGGCCGACGCGCAACATCCAAAGGAATGCGCGGCGGCCGTCAACGCGAATTGCCTGGGGAAGGGCTGTGCCCAGCCTCCGGCGGCAATGCGCCGCATGCCCGGTGGGTGTGCCGCGTCGGCGTGCTTGAAGTCACGCCGGGCCATGGTAATCTGTGGGGCAAGGAGGTGACGCGCCTTCCTGTTCCCTGGTGGCGAGGCCGGTTTCCCGACCCCGCCTTTTGGGCTCCTACCGATCCCGGTCCTTGTTGAAGCCGCATTCCAACTCGATCTTCAACCGGAACCAGAAGCGGCGGAGCCACTTCAGGAACACTTGCAAGCGCGTCACCTCCTTTCGGTTTGCCGGTCGGGATGATCTCCGGCCGGCGCGCAACATCCAAAGGAATGCGCGGCGGTCGTCAACGCGAAAGGCGGGCGCAAGAGGGCTCTGCGGCGCGGTGCCGCGGGAGCGCTAATTCCTGGGGAACTTGGGCGCGCGTTTTTCGAAGAAGGCGGTGATGCCTTCCCGGGCTTCCTGATGATGAAGGGCTTCGACGAACAGGTCGCTTTCACGGGCGAGCTGAGTCGCGAAGTTGCCGTAGGCCAGCTCCATCAGGCGCTTGGCTCGGCCCATCGCGGCGGCGGGGCCGTCGGCGAGCTGGCCGGCCCAGGTCAGGGCTTCGGGCAGGGCCTGTCCGGAAGCGACGACGCGGTTCACGACGCCGAAGGTGTAAAGGCGCGCCGGGTCCACCGGGCCGCCGTCCAGCATCAGTTCGGCGTAAAGCTGCGGGGGCAGGGCGCGGGCCAGCGACATGGAGGCCCCGCCGTCGGAGTTCAGGCCCACCTTGACGTAGGCGGTCAGGAACCGCGCATCCTCCGCCGCGACGATCAGGTCGCAGGCCAGAGCCAGGGAAAAGCCGGCGCCGGCCGCCGGACCTTCGACCGCCGCGATGATCGGCTTCGGGCATTCCCGCATGATGCGGACCCAGCCGTGAAAGCGCTCGATGGAATCGCGGTTCTCCGACCGCGACTTGCCGGCGTGGTCGTACAGCCGCGTCAGGTGCCCGCCGGAACTGAAGGCCCCGCCAGCTCCGGTCAGGACCACGGCGCCGATGTGGTCGTCGTGGGCGGCTTCCTCCAACGCTTCGCGCCCGCGCCCCATCATCCCGTTGCTGAGCGCGTTGCGGTTCGCGGTGTCGTCCATGGTCAGCAGCAGCACGCGGCCACGGCGCTCCACGCCCAGGCCGTTGGTCCCGGAATGGTCCGGCATGGTCCGATCCTCCCCTGTCCGATGATTCTTGGTGCAGCGCAACTGTGACACCCCGCCGGGGGCGCACCAATCCGGCCGCAGGGTGTATAACCGCTGCGCCGATGTGGAATTTCGGGCGGAATTTCGGGGTGCTGGCGATCGGCGGTGAAGCCCCCATATCGAATAAGCCCATATCGAAAGACGGCCCATATCGAACAGTGGTGGGCGCTGCGGGAGATGTCATGCGCGTGGCTGATGGTCGACCGGGAGCGCCCCCTTGTGCGGTCGCCTATGTGAACCGGGGCATCATCATGGCCTGCACCCTGGCCTTCGTGCTGGGCCTGCGGCCGGAGCCCTTCGCCTTCGTCCCCGCCTATTTCTATGGAACCGTGGAGTTGGCCGGACCGCTGCCGACCATGGACGTCTGGCGCGGGCTGTTCGGCCATGTGCTGATCCACGGCGACGTCGTGCATCTGGTCAGCAACATGCTGGCGCTGTGGGCTTTCGGCGACGCGGTGGAGGAGGCGATGGGCAGCCTGCGCTACCTGCTGTTCTTCCTGCTGTGCGCGGCGGCGGGCGCCCTGGCCGAAGGGGCGCTGACCGCCGATCCCATGGCGCCGCTGGTCGGGGCGAGCGGGGCGATCTGCGGCGTGATGGGCGCCTATCTGCTGCTGCACCCGCAGGCCACGCTGGGCCTGTCGCCGGGGCCGCGCATCCCGGCCTCGGTTGTGGTTGGCGGGTTCGTGGGCGTCAACGTGGCGATGACGCTGATGCCGCCGACGCCGGACTCCGGCCTCGCCGACGTGGCGTGGGGCGCGCATCTGGGCGGCTTCGCCGCGGGCATGGCGCTGGTCACCCTGCTGCGCCGGCCCGGCGTGGAGGTGTGGGGTGCCCCCCGGCTGAACGCGGCGGCGAAGGCCGCCGTCTACCTGACGCTGGTCGTGGTGCTGCTGCGCACGCTGTGAGCGTTGCCTTTGCGGGCGTTCGCCGGAATACTGCGGCCTCTCGTTACTGGAGGCTAGGGGTTATGGCGGAAACCAGTGGGGCGCCGGTGCTCGGCGTCATCGGCGGCAGCGGCGTCTACGACATCGACGGGCTGGAGAACAAGCGCTGGGTGAAGGTGGAAACCCCCTTCGGCGACCCGTCGGACGAACTGCTGACCGGCGAGCTGAACGGGCAGACGCTGGTCTTCCTGCCGCGCCACGGCCGCGGCCACCGCATCCCACCGTCGGAGCTGAATTTCCGCGCCAACATCCACGCGCTGAAGGCGCTGGGCGTGACGGAGATCCTGTCGGTGTCGGCCGTCGGCTCCCTGAAGGAGCATCTGCCGCCGGGCACCTTCGTGGTCATCGACCAGTTCATCGACCGGACGTTCGCCCGCGAAAAGACCTTCTTCGGCACCGGCATGGTCGCGCATGTGGCGCTGGGCAACCCGGTCTGCAACCGGCTGGGCGACCTGATCGAAGAGGCGCTGAGCGAACTGAAGATCCCGCACCAGCGCCGCGGCACCTACATGGTCATGGAAGGCCCGCAATTCTCGACCAAGGCCGAGTCCGAGCTGTACCGCAGCTGGGGCTGCGACGTCATCGGCATGACCAACATGCCGGAGGCCAAGCTCGCCCGCGAGGCGGAGATGTGCTACGCGACCGTCGCCATGGTGACCGACTTCGACTGCTGGCACCCGGACCACGACCACGTCACCGTGGACGCCGTCATCAAGGTGGTGGTGGCGAACGCCGACAAGGCGCGCTCCCTGGTCAAGCAGTTGGCCCCGAAGCTGGCGGTGCGCGATGGATTGTGCACGCAGGGCTGCCACACGGCGCTCGACAACGCCCTGATGACCGCGCCGGACAAGCGCGATCCGGAGCTTCTGAAGAAGCTGGACGTGATCCTGGAGCGGGTGCTGGGCACCAACCGTCCGGGGTGATGATGAAAGACGGTTGGCGCATTACCTTGTAGGATGATGCGCCAACCGACAGCCCGGAGGTTGCCATGGACCGCGACGAGCATCTCTACGAGGATGACTTCTACGCCTGGACCCAGGTGCAGGCGTCCAAGTTGCGGCAGGCCGCCGACGCGCGGGTGAACCTAGACCTCGATTTCGCGAATCTGGCCGAGGAGGTCGAGGATTTGGGCAAAAGCGAACGTGATGCGGTGCAGAGCGCGCTGATGCGGGTGGTCGAGCATCTGCTGAAACTCGAACATTCCCCCGCAGGGGAACCGCGCCGGGGATGGCGGGCGTCCGTGACCGAGCATCGCACGCGTGCCGCGCGCAAGCTGAAGCAGAACCCAAGCTTCAAAGGCCAGTTGGCGGATCTGTTCGCCGAAGCCTGGGAGGACGGGCGGACGCTTGCCGTCGAAGGGCTGGCCGAGGACGGCATCCCGCCCGAGGACATCCCCCAGGAATGCCCGTACAGCTTTGACCAGATCCGCGACCAGGGCTGGTACCCGGCCAACCGGCACGGTTTGCCGTAAGGGATCGCCGGGGATCAGGCGTAATTCCAAGCCCTTCGCCCGACGTTCGCCAAGGCGGCGTTTCCTGTCGGATGAAAACGGGGGCCTGCGATGGCCCCCGGTCTTCGTCCCGGCAGGAGCGGCGGCTGATTAATGCCGCGTGCGGGCGGGGGTGACGTAGACGCCGTCCCAATCGACGCCGAACAGGGCGTCGTCGCCGGCTTCTTCGACCAGTTCGTCATACTCGTTGACGTCGATCAGGCCGAAGATCGAGGCGGTGCCCGACGCGTCCAGGTCGCAGGTGACGACGCGGCCGGCGAACTCCACCGACGTGAAGAAGACTTCCGGCAGCTCCATGCTGTCCAGGTCGGCGACCACGGCGCATTCGATCTCGTGCACCAGGCGCGAGGGCAGGGAGCCGCGCAGCTTCGCGGCCTGGGACGCCCACACGATCTTCTTCACCCGCGCCGCTGGGCGCGAGTCGATTTCGCCGATGGCCTCGTCCGGCTGGGCAGCCATGGCGATCATCCGGGAAACCAAGTTCGACGGGCTGGGCGCACGCATAGAAACCTCCGCTCAAGAACGAGCGCAGATTCGCCCAGCGGGGGTTAACGGGGTCTTAAGTCCAAAGGTCACGGATGACTTACCACCTTCTTGCAGGGTCCTATGACCGGCTGTCCGATAGTGCGGCGTAGGCCGCCGCAACACGGGCCGCAACCACCGCGTTGTTGCGGATCAGCGCCATGTTCGCGGTTAGGCTGCGGCCGGCGGTGATGCGCTCCAGCGCCGCCAGAAGGAATGGCGTGACGGATTTTCCAGTGATTCCGCGGGCTTCGGCGTCGGCCAGCGCTTCGGTGATGGCCTTCTCCATGGTGGGGCCGTCGAGCGCGTCCGCCTCCGGAATGGGGGTGGCGAGGACGACGCCGCCCTCCAGGCCGAGGTCCCATTTGGCTTTCAGAATGTTGGCGACCTCGGCGACGTTGTCACAGCGATGAGAGACCGGCATGCCAGAGTTGCGGCTGTAGAAGGCCGGAAATTCGTCGGTGCCGAAGCCCAGAACGGGAACGCCGCGGGTCTCCAGCACCTCCAGCGTCTTGGGCAGGTCGAGAATCGACTTGGCCCCCGCGCAGACCACGCAGACGCTGGTGCGGGCCAGTTCGTCCAGGTCGGCGGAGACGTCGAAGCTGGTCTCCGCCCCGCGGTGCACGCCGCCCAAGCCGCCGGTCGCGAAGACGGCGATGCCGGCAAGGCGCGCCGCGATCATCGTGGCGGCCACGGTGGTGGCCCCCGGCGCTCCGGTCGCCAGCGCCACGGGCAGGTCGCGGCGGCTGAGCTTCATCACCGCCTTGCCGGCGGAGGCGAGCCGCTCCAGCGCCGCGTCGTCAAGGCCGATGCGGATGCGGCCGTCGAGCACGGCGATGGTCGCCGGGATGGCCCCTTCCGCCCGCACGGTCGCTTCCAGGTCATGCGCCGTTTCGAGATTCTTCGGATAGGGCATACCGTGGGCGATCACGGTCGATTCCAGCGCCACGACGGGGCGACCGTCCTGCAGGGCGTCGGCGACCTCGGGCGTCAGGGTCAGGCGGTGGTGCATCGTTCGTCCTCCCGTGTTCTTTGCCGCATCCTGCGGCGGCTGTTCTTTGCCGCATCTTGCGATGGGGGCGGCGTTCGGCGCAACGGCGCCCGGTACATCGGCACGCGTCGGAATTTTGTCCTTTCGCGAGGACGGTCTATATTATGGGCCATGCCTGCCACGCCGCTTTCCGACCGACTGCCCCCCGAACGCTGGATGAAGGTCTGCCCCGAAGGGCTGTATGTCGAGCCCGGCGGGTTCTACGTGGACCCGCTGCGCGCGGTGGAGCGCGCGGTCATCACGCACGGCCATTCCGACCACGCGCGGCCGGGCCATGCCCATGTGCTCGCCACGCCGGGGACGCTCGCCATCATGCGGCAAAGGTTGGGGGAGGGGGCCGGCGGCGGCCAGCAGCCGCGGGGCTATGGCGAGGCGATCCGCCTCGGCGACGTGGCGGTGCGGCTGGCCCCCGCCGGCCATGTG
>JAEZPL010000738.1 GCA_023413605.1 Pseudomonadota bacterium | reverse complement strand
GGCCTGCACCACGTCGCGCACGCGCAGGTCGCCCAGCGTGTCGACCTTGTTGATGAACAGCAGGTGGGGATCTGGTTCTCGTCCAGGAACTTGAACAGCGGCGCCAGCAGGACGGCCTTTTCGGGGGCGGCTTCCGCGACGATCACGGCGACGTCGGCGGCCATCAGGGCGTTCTGCGTCTCGCAGACCAGCTCCACCGAGCCGGGGCAGTCGAGGATGGACCAGCGCTCCCCCAGATACTCGAAGGAGGCGACGTTGACCTCCACGCTCATCTGCCGGGCCTTGGCCTCGGGGCAGCTGTCGCCGACGGCGTTGCCGTCGCGGACGCTGCCCTTGCGCGTGGTGGCCCCTGCCGCGAACAGCAGGCTTTCCAGCAGCGATGTCTTGCCGCTGAGGTAGGGACCCACCAGCGCGGCGCAACGGGCCGTCTGGATCTGTGTATGGGGCATGCACACCTCCCGTATGGCTTCATCCCTTGGGGAATCCCCTTGGGCGATCGTTGGCAGGCCGCCGGCCCGCCTGTGGAAGCGCCGGCCGCGCCGCGGCCCGTCAGGTGCTCGAAATGCTGTGGGTGTTCGGAAAAAGGGAACCCTTTCAAGGTTATGGTCCACCCGCGCCGGGGCACCTGTCGATGGAAAAAAGGGGCGGCATGACGTCACGCCACCCCCCCTCGGAAAAACGCGTTCTACGGCGGTCCGTCGGCGTAGGGCGCCAGGGCCGCCGCGATCACCCTGTGGACAGGCGTGGGCACCCCGACCTCCGCCGCCAGCCACACCACCGCGCCGGACAGCCAGGGCAGCTCCAGCCGTCCGCCGCGCTCCAGGTCGTTCAGCATGGAGGATTTCATCTCCGGCACCAGGCCGTTCAGCATGGTCTCGATGCGCGTGACGATGTCGGCCCCCAGGTCCACGTCGCGGGCGCGGGCCAGCCGCGCCACCTCCGCCACGGCGTCCAGGAACAGGGCGCGCGTCTCCGGCACGCGGCGGATCACCCCGGCGGGCTGGCGGGTCAGCGTGGTGACGCCGCTGAAGGGCGCCAGAAAGGCGAACTTCTCCCACATCGCCCGCAGGACCGTGTTGGACAGGGTGGCGTTGAAGCCGGCGCGTGACGCAACCTCGTGGAAGGCGGCGATGCGGGGGGACACGCGGCCGTCCAGTTCCCCATAGGTCAGGCGGGCCAGCGCGCCGGTGTGGCGGACGACGCCGGGGGCCGCGATGGTCGCGCCGATGTGGGCGACTCCGCCGGCCACATGCTCCTCCCCCAGCGTGCGGCACAGCGTGTCGATGCCGGTGACGCCGTTCTGGAGGGAGATCACCACCGTGCCGGGCTTCAGCAGCGGCCGGCAGGCCTCCGCCGCGGAGTCGGTGTCCCACAGCTTGACCGCGAACAGCACGACGTCCACCGGGCCGATGGCCACGGGGCTGTCGGTGGCGTTGACGGGATGCAGGTGCAGGGGGGTGGACTGGCTGTCGATGCGAAGGCCGTGGGTGCGGATGGCCTCCAGGTGCCGGCCGCGGGCGAGGAAGTGGACGTCCGCCTCCCCGGCCGCCGCGATCCGTGCACCGAAATAACCGCCGACCGCGCCCGCACCCATGACTGCGATGCGCATGCTCTGGTTCCTCCCAAAAGCGGTCCGGGCCGGCCTGCTCCGTTCGGTGGGCGGACCTTGTCGTCCCGTGACGTCGACAGACAGTGTGGCGCGGTCCGGCCGTTGCGGCAATAGGCCGCATACGGTCGAAGCGCAAGCGGGCCGCCTCTTTCGAGGTGGGCTATGTGTTTCTCGCGGCTCGATTTTTGTCGCGGAATGCCGGTTTTTCTGCCCGGGGATTTGGCAGCGGTGCCTCGGTTCCGGGCGATGGGGGCAAAATACGCCGGGCCTGCGCGCGCAATCCTTGGCTTATAGTCCCCCGAACGATGCACTCCATTTGCGCGCGACCTTGTGCGCAAACACGCCGGGTGCCGCACAACAACGGGGATGGCCCGGGCGCCGCCACCGGGCCGCAGGCTTTGGGGGAAGTTCCATGCGCAGGTTTATCCGCACCCTGTTCGCCGCGCTGTTATCCATCGGGGCCGTCGCCGGGCCGGCCGTGCTCGCGCCCCCGCCGGCGCTTGCCCAGGATGCGAAGCCGACGCAGGACGACGCCATGGCCATCGCCCGGAAATCCGCCGACCTGATCCAGTCCGTGGGGCTGGACGAGGCGGCGAAGGTCTTCAACGCGGAAGGCGAATTCAGGCGCGGTGAGATCTACGTCAACGTCATCGATTTCGGCGGCGTGTGGAAGGTGTACCCGCCGCGGCCGGCCGGCGTGGGGCAGAGCGTGATCAACGTGAAGGACCCGGACGGCCGCTTCATCGTCCAGGACATCCTGTCCATCGCCAAGGACAAGGGCGAGGGCTGGGTCGAGTACCGCTGGCTGAATCCCGCCAGCAACCGGATCGAACCAAAGGTCACCTATGTGAAGCGGGTGCCCGGCCAGGAGCTGGTCACCTACGTCGGCATCTACAAATAGGCGGACCCAAATCAGCCGTATCTGGCGTCTCCCGCGTTCAGCGCTCTGTCTTTCGCAAGCCCTATCTGCCGCAAGCCTTGATCTGCGAGCGACCCGCCCAAGCTTGTCCGGGTGGCCGGCGTCGCATGCAGGCTGCGCAAGGCTGCTCTTTGGAATGGTTCTAATCGCGGGCTTTACCCTAAGCGCGGCAGGGTTTATAGTTTTCCGGGCAGCCAAGACCGCAAGAACAACCAGACGGAGGATGTGACCGACATGCAGATCGACATCGGAATCGCGGAAGCCGACCGCAAGGCCATCGCCGAGGGGCTGAACCGCGTGCTCGCCGACACCTTCGCGCTGTACCTGAAGACGCATTCCTTCCACTGGAACGTCACCGGGCCGATGTTCAACACGCTCCACACCATGTTCATGACGCAGTACACGGAGCTGTGGACCGCCCTGGACGAGGTGGCGGAGCGCATCCGCGCGCTGGGCTACCCGGCGCCGGGCAGCTTCTCGCAGTTCAGCAAGCTGGCCTCCATCAGCGAGGAGCAGGGCGTGCCGAAGGCGCAGGAAATGATCCGTCAGCTCGTGGAAGGGCACGAGGCCGTGGCCCGCACCGCGCGGCAGGTCTTCCCGACCGCCGAGCAGGCCAACGACCAGCCGACCGCCGACCTGCTGACCCAGCGTCTGCAGATCCATGAAAAGACCGCCTGGATGCTGCGCAGCATGCTGGAGTAGGCGCGTCCAGCGGGCGAACCGATGTGAAAAGGGGGCACCGTCCGGCGACGGTGCCCTTTTTCGCATTCTGGCGTCGGGGAAAACACCCGGGCGGAGACACCGGCCTCTCCGGCTTGTTCTCAACAGCGATGTCCGACAGCGATGTCCAACGGCGCGGAGGCAGGCGGCATGGCTTCTTACGACTATGACACCACGCGGGACGCGGGCCGGAACACGGCGGGGCTTGGCTGGGTCGACCGGACGGCGGTCGGAAACCGGGATCTTCTGCTGCTGGTCGCCCGCATTCTGATCGGGGCGATCTTCGTGCAGAGCGGCTTCGGCAAGCTGACGAATCTCGGCGGCTTCGCCGGCAGTCTGGAGGCGCAGGGGCTGCCGTTCCCGACCCTGATGGCCGCCCTGGGCGCGGCGGTGGAGTTCTTCGGCGGGCTGGCCGTGGTCCTGGGCCTGTGGACGCGTCTGGCCGCGGCGGCGGTGATCGTCTTCACGATCATGGCGACGCTGATCGCCCACCGCTACTGGGCGGTGCCGCCGGAAGCGGCGGGCATGCAGAAAATCCAGTTCATGAAGAACGTCGCCATCATCGGCGGCTTCTTCACGCTGATCGCCGCCGGGGCCGGGCGCTTCAGCGTGGATGGCTGGCGATCGCGGCGGTAGGAAACATTCACCACAAAGACACGAAGGGCACAAAGAACCTCCCAAAGCGGGTCCGCTTAACCTGCGCGAGGCCCGGAAGCCGGTCGTCCTTCGTGAAATCCTTTGTGTCTTTGTGGTGAAAAAACCTCAGCGAAACTTTACCACGAGCGAAACTTTACCACGTCGCCATCGGGCTCGGGTCACCGTGAGCACCCGCGGCCGGCTCGTGGTGGGCGAGCCAGCGTTCGGCCTCCAGGGCGGCCATGCAGCCCATGCCGGCGGCGGTGACCGCCTGGCGGTAGACCTTGTCCTTCACGTCGCCCGCCGCGAAGACGCCGGCCACGTTGGTGGCGGTCGAATCCGGGGCGGTGACGATGTAGCCCGACTCGTCCATGGCGACCTTGCCCTTGAAGACGGCGGTCGCCGGCTCGTGGCCGATGGCGACGAAGACGCCCGCCACGGGGATCACGCGCTCCTCGCCGGTCTTCGCGTTCTTGATGCGGACGCCGGTCACGCCGCGCGGGTTGCCGATGCTGCCGTCGCCCTCGCCGACGATCTCCTCGACCACGCTGTCCCAGACCACCTCGATCTTCGGGTTGCGGAACAGGCGGTCCTGCATGATCCGCTCGGCCCGGAAGCTGTCGCGGCGGTGGATCACCGTCACCTTGGTGGCGTGGTTGGTCAGGTACAGCGCCTCCTCGACGGCGGAGTTGCCGCCGCCGATGACCGCGACCTCCTTGCCGCGGAAGAAGAAGCCGTCGCAGGTGGCGCAGGCCGACACGCCGAAGCCGCGGTAGGTCTCCTCGCTGGGGATGCCCAGCCAGCGGGCCTGGGCGCCGGTGGCGATGATGACGCTGTCGGCGGTGTAGGTGTCGCCGCTGTCGCCCTTGCACACGAAGGGACGCTGGGTGAAGTCCACGTCGACGATCAGGTCGAAGACCATCTTGGTCCCGACATGCTCCGCCTGCTTCTGCATCTGCTCCATCAGCCAGGGGCCCTGGATGGGGTCGGCGAAGCCGGGGTAGTTCTCCACGTCCGTGGTGATCATGAGCTGACCGCCCGGCTGCATCCCCTGGACCATGAGCGGCTGCAGGTTGGCGCGCGCCGCGTAGATGGCCGCCGTGTAGCCGGCCGGGCCGGCGCCGATGATGAGGACCTTGGTGTGATGGGTGCTGGGCATCGCTCTGTCCGTCAGGATGTCGCTTAGAAACCGAACATATGGTCGAGGCTGAACGCGCTTGCACCGGCGTCCCCGGCGAGGCAGCCATGATAGCCGAACAGGCGGCAGGTGGTGTCGCGGATCAGCACATAGGCGTGCTCGCCGGCGGCCAGACGCTCGGCTTCGGTGAAGATGTCGCGGGTGCGGAAATAGCGCGACCCGCCGCAGGGAATGGCGATCCGCCGCCGCACCACCTCGATCCCGTCGCGCCGGGTCAGCACCAGCTGCGTGTCGGACGTCGGGTGCCAGGGGGTGGAGGCCGGGTAGATCAGGTGGCAGAAGGTTTCCCACGGATCGGTGCCCACACGCAGGAACAGGCGCGTGGACAGGCCCGGCGGGCGCCCGTGATAGCTCTGCGGCTCGTCCCGGTAGGTCAGCGCGGTGTTGAAGATGTGGCTGCCGAAGCTGCTTTCGGCCGTGTGGCCGCTGCGCACGTCCTCATAGCGGACCAGCGCGTGCAGCCAGCCGTCGGCCTCCCGTCCGGCCTCGAAGTCGTAGACCAGCTCCACATGGCCCCAGCCCTCGGGGAGCGTGGAGCCGGAAGCCGAGTTGTCTGAGACAAGGCCCGTCACGTCCAGCGCGACGCTGTCGGAGCGCTTCAGGTTGCCGAACCGGTGCCGCGCGACCTCTTGCCCCCTGGCGTCATAGACGACGGCCTGCACCGGCAGGGTCTGCTGGCCGGTGCTCATCGGGGTGGGCAGCAGGATGGTGCGCCAGCGGTCGGGCGGCAGCAGCGGGGCGGGCAGGATGTGGCCCTTGCCCAGAAGGCCGCCGGTCAGGGCGGGCAGCTTCGGGTCGGGCTTCAGGTCGGTGCGCTCCACGTTGGCGTGGGCGATCCGGCGGCGTCCGTTGGCGGCGATCACCTCGTAGCGCGGGCGCACGAAATGCTTGCCGGCCTGCACCTCGAACTGCTGCGGCCAGCGCGCGTCGGGGAACAGGTCGCGGGTGTCGATGGCGACGGTGGCGAAGGGGCCGACCGTCCGGTCCAGCCGGCGGATCTCGCCCGAGCCCATCCGGTTCAGCCCGATGGCGCCGGCCGGGATGGGGGTGGGGTGGCTGTTCTGCACCCACAGCAGGACGCGCTCGTCCTCCTTCGGGGCGGGCAGCCCGGCGTAGAATTCGGCCGGCCAGGCGTTGGCGTCGTGGGTGCAGGACAGGACGGTCGGGTCGTCGCCGTAGGTGTCCAGCGCGTACTTCACCACGTCGTGCCCGGCGGCGCCGATGACGTGCAGGAACAGCGAGCCGCAGAAGTCGCCCAGCCCGAAGCGGGCGCGCACGACGCGGCTGTCGATCACCACCGTGCCGTTGGCCGGCGGCATCGGCTCCATCCACTCGGCCAGCGTCGCGCCATCGGCGTCGAGCAGGCGCGCCCACAGCCGCGCGGCCTTGGCGCCGTAGTTGGACCAGTAGTTGGCCGAGACGACGCGGGTGTGGTGGTGCCCATTGTTTCCGGAGGCTTCATCCCGCAGCCAGGCGAAGTTGGTCGCCCAGTTGAACTTGGACAGGTAATGGCCGGCGTCGGTCAGCATGTCCTCGGGGATGCGCATGTCGTCCAGCGAGACGACCGGCACGCCGGCCGGGATCAGGTGCGCGATGTGGCCTTCCAGGCGCTGGCTGTCGAAGGCGGCGATGAAGACCACCGCAGCGCCGCTGGCCGGCAGGTCCGTCACCGGCCGGGCGGCGTGGCCGAACAGCTCCTTGCCCACCTCCTCCACGTCCTGGATGTAGACGCCGCACACCGGGATGCCGGACAGGTCGTAGAACTCCGCCAGCCCGCGCGCCAGCCCCAGCGGGTCGTAGATCGCCACGGGGCCGCCGGCCGCCAGCCGCGCCACCAGCGCCGCCGCCTTGGGCGCCGCCAGTGGATGGCCGACCGCCTTGAAGAAGCTGGAACCACCGGTGACGTTCGAAAAGGTTTCGATCCGAAGAGGCATGGGGCGCACGTGATGGGAGAACAGAACGGACGGGTTATAGCCGTTCGATTATGGGCGCAACAGCGAATTGTCCCAGAATCCCTCTCAGGATACAGCCTTCCCCCTCTCCAGCACGGGCCGCGGACTCCTCAACCGTTGCTGACGGCCTTCAGGAAAACCCCGACCTCGCGGTCGAGCGTCTGCACTTGGCCGGTCAGGTCGTTCGACAGCTTCAGCACCTCGTGCGCGGTGCGGCCGCTCTGGCCGGCGGCGCCGGTCACGCCGGTGATGTTGGACGCCACCTCCTGGGTGCCGCTGGCGGCCTCCTGGATGTTCCGGCTGATCTCGCGGGTCGCGGCCCCCTGCTCCTCGACGGCCGACGCGATGGTGGAGGCGATCTCGCTGACGCGCTCGATGACGGTGGAGACGCGCTGGATTTCGCCCACGGCATCGCCGGTCACGGTCTGGATGTTGGCGACCTGGGCGCCGATCTCCTCGGTGGCGCGGGCGGTCTGGGTGGCCAGCGCCTTCACCTCCGACGCCACGACGGCGAAGCCCTTGCCCGCGTCACCGGCCCGCGCCGCCTCGATGGTGGCGTTCAGCGCCAGAAGGTTGGTCTGGCTGGCGATTTCGTTGATCAGGTGGACGACGGCGCCGATCTTCTCCACCGCGTCGGCCAGCCCGCCGATCCGGCCGTTGGCCTGACGGGCCAGCGACACGGCCTCCCCGGTGACCTTGGAGGATTCGGCCACCTGCCGGCTGATCTCCTGGATGGAACCGGACAACTGCTCCGTGGCGCAGGCCACCGTCTGCACATTGGTGGAGGTCTGCTCCGTCGCCGTCGCGACGGCCGTGGACAGCGCGTTGGTGCGGTCGGCGACGCTGCTCATCTCCTGGGCGCGGCGCTCCACGTCGGCGGCGGCCTGCGCCACGCTGCGGACGACGTTGCCGACCGTCTGCTCGAAGGACGCGGCCAGGGCGCGCATGCCCTGCCGCTTCTCCTCCTCCGCGCGCTGGGCTGCGGCTACCTGCTCCCGCTCAAGCCGGGCCTTCTCCTCGGCGTTGCGCTTGAACACCAGGACGGCCTTGCCCATGGTGCCGATTTCGTCGCTGCGCCCGGCTTCGGGGAAGTCGGGGCTCATGTCGCCGCCGGCCAGCGCCAGCATCTTGCCGCTGAGGGTGCGGATGTCGGCGCTGAGCCGCGTGCCCACCAGGGCGATCAGGGCCACCGTGGGAAACGTCAGGAGCGCCACCACGAGGCCGAGCTTCCAGGCGGTGGCCAGGAAGGTGGTGCGCAGGTCGTCGATGTAGACGCCGGCGGCGATGGCTGTGTTCCAGGGGGCGAAGGCCTTGGCGTAGGTCAGCTTCTCGACCGGCTGTTCGGAGCCTGGATGCGGCCAGTGGTATTCGATGAAGCCGCCGTCCGGCTGCTGCGCGGCCCGCGCGATTTCACGGGTGATCGGGACGCCGTTCGGATCCCTGACGTCCATCATGTTCCGGCCGACGAGCGTGGCGTTGCCCCCATGCGCGATCATCGTGCCGTCCATGCCCTGCATGAAGAAATACTCGGAGCCTTGGAACCGGAGCGCGGCGTTGCGCTTGCGGAATTCCCCGATGGCCTGCTCGCGGGTCATGGCTCCGCGCTGAACCTCGCTCTCGTAGCTCTCGGCCAGACCGTGCACCACTTCGACGAGGTTGCGCAGCGAGGCCGCCCGGTCGTCGTACATCTGCGTGTGGTTGGCTTTCAGAGACGCGGCGGCGATGGCGAGTGACGCGACACCGGCGATGGCGACCAGGCCGAACAATTTGGCGCGAATGGACAGGGCGTTGGGCGTCATCGGCACGTCTCCTCAGATGGCGTGTGTTGTTTTTGTTCGTTCAAGAATAGTCTGGAGACTATTCAAAACATCAAATTGCATCTGCAATCAGGAGGAGAAATGCGACATGATGCCGTATGTGTTTTGGCCTATAGCGATTTCGTCTTAGTTTTCTTGCCCGCTTCTATGACCGACAATCCCGGCGGAAACAAAAAGGGCCGCCCCTAGCGGGACGGCCCCTTTGCCGACGGCTTTGCCGGGCTCAGTAGCTCTTCTGCTCGATGCCCAGCGTGTTCTTGGCCCAGGCGCCGACGCGGTGGCGCCACTGTTCGTGCCAGATGTAGACGCTGTTCTTGACCCAGTTCATCTGGATCGCGCGGCGCTGGCCCTCGAACGGGTAGTGGCCGTGCCACGAGGTGTCGGAACGGCGGAAGCACATCAGCGTGCCTTCATCCGGCGGAACCTCGGCGGCGTAATCCTCCAGGTCCGGGGAGCGCAGGACGCGCAGGCGGCCGCCGGAGGCCTCCCACGGCGGGTTCATGTAGATCAGGACGGTGACGATCTTGCTGGCCGAATCCGGGTGGATCTTGCCGTCGGTCGCCCGGCACATGCCGCGGGCGGTGAACATCGTCGGGTACTTCGACAGGTCGAGGCCGAACTTCTCGGAGAAGGCCTTGCAGACCTCCTTGCCCTTCAGTTCCTCGATCATGGCGTCGAAGGCCGGCCCCTGCGGGAACACGCCCAGCGGGATCGAACCCGGCTTGTCCACCTTGGGATAGTCGCGGTGCAGGGCCTCCAGGTGCTCCTTCTTCACGAAGCCCGGAACGCACAGGAAATCGAACGGGTCGCGCTGCAGCGGGGTGGCCCGGAACTTGTCCAGATCGAGCATGGACATGGGTGGTTCTCCAGACGGAAAATCAGGCGCTTGGGGACTTTGGCGCTATGAGTATCAGGGGCGCCATGAGTATCAGGCGATCGGGGCGTCGGGGAAGGCCAGCTCGTGGCGGGCGCGCCATTCGGGACCGACGTAGTTCACGATGATCGACTTGCGGACGCCGTTGATCGGGCGCTTCGCGAAGCCATGCCATGTGTTGGTGCCGGGGATGAAGATCAAGCCCTCGTTGAAGGCGTAGGGCGCGCGGGCGACGACGGTCTTCGTGTCGTCCAGCACGTCGGTGCCCCAGCCCTCGCAGTCCGGCCCCTTCGAGAGATAAATCAGCATCGTGTATTTCTTAACGCCGATGTCGGTGTGCGGCTCCAGCCAGAAGCCGTCGGTGTCCTGGCAATATTCGATGCGCAGCGACGTGCCCGACAGGTCGACGTTGCAGGTGCGCTGGATGGCGTCGGTCACGTCCTTGCTCTGGAACGCCTCGGCCACGGCGGCGCACACCGGATAGATGGCCTGGTTCTCGGCGCCGAAGTAGGTGCGCGACGCGTTGTTCGTCTCGCGCTTGCCGTAGGTCTCCTGCACGGCCGGAGGCCCCCAGGGCAGGGCGGCGATACCGTCGGCCGCCTCGTCCGGAAGCGCCTGGGACAGCAGCCAGTGGTTGTACGGCTCGGTGCACAGCCGGCTGTTGTCCAGGCAACGGATGAAGCTCTGGCGCACGGCGCTCGACGAAGTCATGGGGGGAGTTCCACGGTGTTTAAACGGTCATCCGCCCAACCTTATGGCACGATCAATCTTCGAAAGGAACGGGGACACGCCCCATCCGGGTGGCGGGGGCTGGTGATACCACCGCCCTGCGATGACGTGTCGCGCCCCTTCTCGGCATTCCGGCCGTCCCCTCCCCATCCTGCGCCGCCGCTCAGGCGCCGTGGCGGCTGCGATGGGCCAGCAGCCGGTGCCGCAGGTCGTCCGCCACCTGCCGGGTCTCGTCCTGCGCCGGGTAGGTCCAGCGGTCCAGCGCGCCCGTGAAGGGGCGGGTGATGCCGTCCTTGTAGAGCCCGTCGTGAAAGGCGCGGAACTTGGGCGAGCCGCCTTCCAGCTCGATCACGTAGACCGGCTTGCCGGTCGAGCAGGCTTCCGACGTCATGGACACGCTGTCGCAGGTCACCACCACCACGTCGGCCAGACCGAGATAGGCGAAATAGGGGTTCTCGCCCGTGCCGTCCCAGACCTCCGCCGGCAGGTCGCGCAGTCGGGCGCGCAGGATCGCCTCGTTGTCGGCGCCGGTGCGGCGCGACGGGGTGACCATCAGGCCGGCGCCGTGGCTGCGAGCCAGCTCGGCCAGCTTTTCGGCCACCTCGCCCATGATCGTCGGGGTCAGGGCGAAAATGCCGTTGTTGCCGCCGATCAGCACGGCGATGCGCGGGTGCGGCAGGTGGGCGAGGCGGGGGGCATGGCGCTCCGCCGCGTCGGCCAGCATCCGCGGGGTGACACGGTGCAGGGCGCCGCGCGTGGTCAGCACGTTCGGGCCGCGCAGCTTGTCGTGCCGCGGCACCACCACCAGGTCGAAATGCCGCGGGTTGATCTGCGGATCCTGGATCTGGACGGTGAAGGTGCGCCCCCGTGACAACTTGCGGACGGCCAGCGACGGGGCGATGGACTGCCGCCCGGAGCCGATCAGCAGATCCGGCCAGGGCGGCCGGATGGCGTCGCCGTTGGGGCTGGCGGCGAACCGGTTGCCCAACCTCAGGTAGGGGCTGAGCTGCCGCCAGGGGCTGCGCAGATGGACCCGCTTGACCACGGGCGTGAGTCCCAAAGCCTCGGCAAGGCCCAGGCACTGGTTCTCCATGCCGGGCTTGCCGTCGGTCACGACCCAGCAGGTCAGCGTCCTGGGCAGGCTGGCGGGGGAACCGGGGAGAGGGGAGGTTCCGGCGTGTCCGGAATGCCCGGAAAGAATGGAATGCATCGTCTCACGGATGGTTTCAGGGTGCGGCTGGTCGTCGCGCACCGATCAGAAGCGTGCGGAATGATGAATCTTCCGCTTACGCCGGCTTGGGTTTCCTGCTTGGCGTCGGAGCGTTCACCGTGTAATATCCTTTCTTCAGATCATCCCCGGAGCGACCGAGTAAACCATGCGGCGGGTCAAACTCGACCGAATTGACCGGCGTATTTTGCGCGACCTGCAAAATGACGGCCGGATGACGAACGTAGAACTCGCGCGGCGTGCCGGCATTTCTGCACCTCCGTGTTTGCGGCGTGTCCGCGCCCTGGAGGAGGCGGGCTTCATCCGCGGCTATCACGCCGACATCAACCCCGACGCGCTCGGGTTCGGTGTCACCGTGTTCGCCCAGGTGGGGCTGTCGAGCCAGGCTGAGGCGGACCTAAAGAAATTCGAGGAACTCGTC
>JAEZPL010000691.1 GCA_023413605.1 Pseudomonadota bacterium | reverse complement strand
CACCTGCCGCCCACGGCCTTCGTGAACTTCATCCAGAACCACGACCAGATCGGAAACCGCGCCTTCGGCGACCGCATCACGCAGTTCTCCAGGCCCGAAGCGGTGCGCGCGGCAGCCAGCCTCTATCTGCTGGGGCCGGGCATCCCCATGCTGTTCATGGGAGAGGAATGGGCGTCCACGCGGCCCTTCCCCTTCTTCTGCGACTTCGGCGACGAGCTGGCCGAGGCGGTCCGCAAGGGCCGGCGGGAGGAGTTCGCCAAGTTCCCCGAATTCCAGGACCCGGAGGTCCGCGACCGCATCCCCGACCCGACCGGAACGGCCACCTTCCTGTCCGCCAAGCTGGATTGGGAGAACCGCAGCCAGGGGCGGCACGGCGAATGGCTGGACTGGTATCGCCGCATCCTGGCCGTGCGCCGGCAGGAGATCGTGCCGCGGCTGGAGAACGTCCCCGGCGGGTCCGCCAGCCACGAGGCGGTCGGCGACCGAGGGGTGCGGGTGTGCTGGCGCCTGGGCGATGGCAGCCGCCTGCACCTGCACGCCAACCTGTCCGACACCCCGCTGCCGGGCATCAGCGACACGCCGGGCCGCACCCTGTGGACCGAGGGCGAGGGCGTGCGGGACGGGGCGATGGCGCCCTGGTCGGTCGTCTGGTCCATCGAGGAGACCACGGTGCTCGACCGCCTTGCCGAGCGCATGGGGATCGAGACCAGCTACACCAACGCCGCGGGCGAGACCGTGCAGGCGTCGGAGGACACCATCCGCGCCCTGCTGGCGGCCATGGAGCTTGACGCGCCGGACGAGAAGGCCGCCGCGAAGGCCCTGGTCGACATCGACCGGGCGGAGCTGTCCCGTCCCCTGCCCCCGGTGATCGTCCAGCGCATCGACCGCCCGCCCTTCACCGCGGCGGTCACCCTGCCCGAAGGCACCGGCGAATTGCGCTGGACGCTGGCGCTGGAGGACGGCGGGTCGCGCAGCGATGCCGCGGATTTCGGCGACCTGCCGCTGGTCCGCCGCGCCGCGCTGGACGGCCGGGCGGTCGAGGTGCGCCGCCTCGATCTCGGCGAGGCCCCCACGCCGGGCTATCACCGGCTGCTGGTGGAGGCGGACGGGCTGCGGGCGGAGACGACCGTCGTCGCGGCCCCCGACCAGTGCCACCTGCCGACGCCGATCCAGATGGGCGAGCGCATCTGGGGCCTGTCGGCCCAGCTGTTTTCCGTGCGTTGCGCCGGGGATTGGGGCATCGGCGACTTCGGCGACCTCGTCAGCCTTGCCGAGATGGCGGCGGCGCGCGGTGCCGGGATCGTCGGGCTGAACCCGCTGCACGCGCTGTTCCTCGACACGCCGACGCAGTGCAGCCCCTATTCCCCGGCCAGCCGCCTGTTCCTGAACCCGCTCTACATCGACGTGATGGCGGTGCCTGAACTGATGGCCTGTGACGAGGCGCGTGCGCGCATCGCATCGGACGACTTCATCGATGCGGCGCAGGCGGCGGAAGCCGCCCCGCTGGTGGACTACGCCGCCGTCGCGGCGCTGAAGCTGCCGGTTCTGGAGATCCTGTTCACCCATTTCCAGAAGCACGGCAGCGCCGAACGCTGGGCCGCCTTCACCGCCTTCCGTGCGGAAATGGGCGAGGCGCTGGAGCGTTTCAGCACCTTCCAGTCCCTGCGCGAGCATTTCATCGAGGTCGGCAAGCGCGACTGGCGCCAGTGGCCGAAGGAGTTCCGCGACGCCGGCTCCCAAGCCGTCCGACGCTTCGCGGAGGAACACCGGGACCGCGTGGACTTCTTCGCCTGGCTGCAATGGCTGGCCGACGGACAGCTTCGGGCGGCGGCGGAGCGGGCCAAGGAACGCGGCATGGCCGTGGGCTTCTACCGCGACCTCGCCGTCGGTGCGGACAGCGCGGGGGCGGAGACCTGGGCCGCGCCCCATGTGGTCGTCCCGACCGCCCATGTCGGCGCCCCGCCCGACCTGTTCAACCCGGCCGGCCAGGACTGGGGCCTGCCGCCCTTCCACCCCCACGCGCTGCGCGACGACGGCTACGCCCGCTTCATCGAGTTGCTGCGCGCCAACATGCGCCACGCCGGCGCCATCCGCATCGACCACGCCATGGCGCTCCAGCACGTCTACTGGATCCCGGAGGGGCACCCGCCCTCCGAAGGGGCCTATGTGGCCTACCCGATGGACGACCTCCTCGGAATCCTGGCCCTGGAGAGCCAGCGCAACCGTTGCCTCGTCGTCGGCGAAGACCTGGGCACGGTGCCCGCGGGCTTCCGGGAGCGGATGGCGGAGGCGGGCATCCTGAGTTACCGCGTGATGTTCTTCGAATGGACGGAGGATGGCGGCTTCGTCGGCCCCGACGACTATCCCTATCTGGCGCTGGCCACCGTGGGCAGCCACGACCTCGCCACGCTGCGCGGCTGGTGGGATGGGCACGACATCGACCTGAAGGAGGAAAAAGGCCTCTACCCCGCCGAAGGAGAGGCGCAGAGGCAGCACGACCGCCGCCGGGACGAGCGCAGCCGTCTGCTGGAGGCGCTTACCGCCGCCAACCTGCCCCTGCCCGCCAGCTTCGGCCCGGACAGCCCCTATTCGGACGCGCTGGGCCATGCGGTGCATGCCTTCCTCGCCCGGACCAACTCGGCCATCTCCATGGTCCAGCTCGACGATCTGACGGCGGAACGGGAGCAGGTGAACCTGCCCGGCACCGTGGACCAATACCCCAACTGGCGCCGCAAGCTTAGCCTGAGCCTGGAAGACATCGCCGACTCGCCCGAGGCCGGCGTGATCGGAACGATCCTGGCCGCCGCAAGGCCCGCGGCGATCCAATCCCGCTCACCCTAACCCTCTCCCCAGGGGGGAGAGGAAACTTCTCTCAGGAGACCATTGATGGCGGCCGACGCCGAGAAGCCGATCCCTCGTGCCACCTACCGCGTTCAGCTGCGGGCGGAGTTCGGGTTCGACCGCACCGCCGAAATCGCCGACTACATGGCGCGGCTGGGCGTCAGCCACCTCTACGCCTCGCCCTACATGAAGGCGCGGCCGGGCAGCACCCACGGTTACGACATCGTGGACCACAACGCCCTGAATCCGGAACTGGGCGACGCCGCCGCCTTCCGCGGCATGGTGGAGGCATTGCGCCGCAACGGGCTGTCCCAGGTGCTGGACTTTGTGCCGAACCACATGGGCGTGGGCGGTGCTGACAACGGCTGGTGGCTCGACGTGCTGGAATGGGGGCCGGACAGCCCCTGCGCCGGCTATTTCGACATCGAGTGGGAGCCCGACCGCCGCTACCTGCAAGGCAAGGTTCTGGTGCCCCTGCTGGGCGACCAGTTCGGCGCGGTGCTGGAGTCCGGCGCGCTTGAGCTTCGGTTCGACGCCGAGGCGGGCAGCTTCGCCGTCTGGGCCTACGGCACGCACAAGCTGCCGGTCCGCCCCGCCGACTACGGCGCCATTCTCGGCACCGACCATCCGGACCTGGAGCGCATCGGCGACGCCTTCCTCCACCTCGACTTCGCGCGCCCGAACCAAGCCCGCCGCGCCTCCGCCCTGAAGGCGGAACTGGCGGCGCTGGTCGCCGGACAGCCGGACGTGGCCGAGGCGGTGAAGCGCCGCCTGAAGCGCTTCCACGGCGAACCGGGCGAACTGGACAGCTGGAGCCGCCTGAACGAGCTGATCGCCCGGCAGAACTGGCGCGCCGCCTATTTCAAGGTGGCGGCGGACGACATCAACTACCGCCGCTTCTTCAACATCAACGAACTGGCCGGCCTGCGCATGGAGGAGCCGGAGCTGTTCGACGTCGCCCACCGCTTCGTGCTGAGCCTCGTCGACGACGGCACGCTGGACGGGCTGCGCATCGACCACATCGACGGGCTCTACGATCCCAAGGGCTATTGCGAGCGGCTGAGACGGTCCGCCTCGCGGCCCTTCTATCTGGTGGTGGAAAAGATTCTGGCACGGCACGAGCGCCTGCGCGAGGACTGGCCCATCGACGGCACCACCGGCTACGAGTTCGCCAACCTGCTGGGCGGCCTGTTCGTCGACCCGAACACGGAAACGGCCTTCACCCGCCTCTACGCCGATTTCACCGGCCGGCGCGAAAGCTTCGAGGAGGTGGTGCGGGCCAGCAAAATCCGCATCATGGACAGCGAGATGTCCAGCGAGCTGCACGTTCTGGCCCGTCAGGCGTCGCGCATCGCCCGCGCCA
>JAEZPL010000674.1 GCA_023413605.1 Pseudomonadota bacterium | reverse complement strand
ATGATACGGCCGGCGCATGAAGGCTTCCATGATCGGCCGGCCGCATCACCCTTTCGCACATGGCTGCGCCATGTGCTGCCGGGTTTGAACCGAAGGCGTTTGATGGCAGCCATCAAACGCCTTCGGTATGACTTGCGCCATCGATAGTCCGGCCCTATGACCTGCGGGTGCGGTAATCGGGCGCGCCCCAGAAAATTTACCTTTAAATCGTTGAAAATACTGTCGTATCTGCGCCCCCGTAGTTGCGGCAGCGATTCTTGCCGCTTTTTCCAGGCGATGAAGAAGGTTAGTCTTCGCGTGGTTGAGCGCGTGAATTCTATAAACTTTTATGCAATTCGGAGCCGATGACGACGCATCTTGCCCAGGATACGGCCAGACGACCGATCCCGACGGCCAGTGCCGCTCAACGGCGGTCGCCATCCTTCCGGGAGCGAGACCGGTTCGTCGGCTTTGCCTTCGCCGCCGCCGACCTGCTGATCGAAACCGATGCCAAGGGCACCATCCTGTTCTCGGCGGGCGCACGCTGCCGCCTGACCAACGGCGACGTCGCCGGGTTGGTGGGCACGAGCCTGCTGGACGTGGTGGCGCCCAGCGACCGGCGCTACATCCATGTCCTGTTCAAGCGCATCCTGGACAAGGGCCGCATCAAGCCCGCCCGCGTCGTGTTCCAGGGCTGCGACGGGCATCAGTTCACGGCCCTGCTGGGCGGGTGCCGGCTGGACTCCTGCCCCGGCTCCCTGTTCCTGACCATTCTTCTGGCCTCCGGCACCCGCGCCACGCACGAAGCGCTGGCCGTGGCCGGGCAGCTTCTGGACAGCCACGCCTTCAGCAACATCCTGGAAAGCCGGATCATCAAGGCCCGCGAAAAGGGCCTGGACCATGGCCTGACCCTGCTGCTGGTCGAAGGGTTGCAGTCCATGGTGGACTCCCTGCCCGGAGGGGCGGCCGACGAGGTGAAGCAGGGGATCGAGGCCTATCTGCGCGCCATCTCCGCCGACGGCGACAGCGCGGGGCAACTGTCGAACGACCGCTTCGGCATCGTGCACGCCAACGACATCGACGGGCAGGAGGTGCAGACGCACATCGCCCAGATCATCCAGAACGCCGGTGGGGAATTGCCGGGCGGCATCCGGACCTGGTCGCTGGACGTGTCGGACGACAAGCTGGGGGCGGCCGACGCGGCGCGCGCGCTGGTCTATACGGTGCAGGCCTTCGCCTCCGCCCAGGGTGGGGAATTCACCATTTCCAGCCTGGAGGACGGCGCCAAGCGCATGCTGTCCGACGCGGTGGACCGCATCGGCCGCCTGCGCGCGACCATCGAGAAATGCGACTTCTTCGTCGTCTACCAGCCCATCGTCAACATCGAGACGCAGGCTGTCCATCACCTGGAGGCGCTGACGCGGGTGGAGGGCATGCCGTCCCCCGCCGACTTCATCACCTTCGCCGAGGACGTCGGCCTGATCTACGACTTCGACCTGCTGCTGACGCAATCGGTGCTGGACACGCTGAAGGCCTACCGCAAGGAACCCACGCTGCCGGACGTCGCCATCAATCTGTCGGCCAAGACGCTTATGAGCCCGATCTTCCTCCGCCAGTTCCAGGCGGTGACGGAGCCGTACGGGGAGCTGGCCAGCAAGCTGCTGATCGAGGTGACGGAGACGGTGATCGTCACCGACATCGCCAAGCTGAACGAGGTCCTGCAGAAGCTGCGCGCCGCCGGATACCGCATCTGCCTGGACGACGTCGGCGCGGGCACGACCTCCTTCCAGTCGCTGTACGGCATCCAGGCCGACTTCGCGAAGATCGACGGCCAGTTCGTGCGCGGCGCGGTGGACAACCCGCGCGACATGGCGATGCTGCGCTCGATGGTGGATGTGTGCCACCAGCTCGGGCTCGGCCTGATCGGCGAGCAGGTGGAAGGGCCGGAACACGCGCAGCTTCTGGCCGACCTGGGCGTCCCGCTGGCGCAGGGCTACCTGTACAGCCGCCCCTCGCGCGACTTCGCCTATTTCGCGAAGGACTGGTCGAAGATGGCCGGCAAAGGCGGAAAGATTCTCTGGAAAAGCTGACGCCCCGGATCGGCCGACCGCTGAACGGGACCGTCATCCAGGGGACGAATTTTCGAAGTGCGGCGCTGTCGGCGGACCGGGAGCCTTGCGTTCCTGAAGGTCCCGGCGGCGATCACACCATGTCTTGGGCGTTTTCCAAGTGGCGGCGGGCTTCCTCAAGAAGCTCCCGGTTGCGGCTCAGGAACTCCCGGCTTGCGCCGTGCCCGTTGTGCAGACGGATTTCGCCCAGGATGCGTTCCGCCTCGTCCAGCGTGTTCAAGACGTTGAATGCGGTATCCATATCCATGGCGCAACTCCTTACCCGATGCTTGTGCCACAGCGCACCAGCACGTCCGCACCACCCAGACCGTTCGTGCTATGACAAAAGCATGAATTTGCGGCGCAACATAGCGGAAAGAACGTCGCAAGTCGAGAGTGAATGCGGTCTTTTTCGCCACCGGAGAGTGGTGGTCAGGGTTGCCTTTTTTCCAAGGCGTCCGCCTGCACGCGAATCACTTTTTCGGTGGCGGAAAAGCCCTGGCGGCGGGTCAGCACGATGATCACGGCGGCCGTTGCCACGATGAAAAGCCACGGCCCGAGCAGCCAGGCGAGCGCCGCCAGCGCGAAGTAGTAGGCGCGCATGCCGCCGTTCAGTGCGCTGATCGCCAGCGTCATCGCCGACGCGATGGTCTCCGCCATCGCCTTGCGCTCCGGCTCGGGCACCGGCGGCTGGGGGGCCGAGCCGATCAGGGCGCAGCAGTAATTGTACTGGCGCAACGCCCAGGTGAACTTGAAGAAGCCGAAGGTGAAGATGCCGATGAGCAGCAGCATCTTCATTTCGAAGAACTCCCGCGACGTCCGCACCGTGAAGGACAGCGTGCGAACGACGTCGTGCGCGTGCTCCGCAGCCCCCAGCGCGCCGATCAGGCCCGCCAGCACCAGCATGTTCGTGCTGGCGAAAAAGGTGCAGCTGTGCATCGTGTGGCCGATGAGCTGCGAATCCATGATGCGGTTTTCACGGTCCAGCATCCGTTCCATCCAGTGGCGCCGGACGATTTTCAGATGCTGGTTGACCACCCGCCCCTTCAGCAGATGGTCCTGGATCACCGAGAAGCCGACCCAGCAGGCCATGAACCACAGGAAGGCGACGGCGTCGATCGGGGTGATTTCAGCGGGCACGGACGAACACTCGGGCGAACGGTGAAGCCGCAACCGGTGTAGTCCGGCACCCGCCCGCCTGTCCAGGAACGAACGTTTGCCGGATGCCGCCCGTCGCCACCGTTCGGCTACGCCCTGCCCTGCACGGCGTTCAGGACGAACACGCGGATGGCGCTGGACAGATTGCCGGTGCGGGTCGAGTCGATCTGCTCGATCAGCGCGTTGACGGACGCGCCGCGCGCCTGCGCGATGCCCTTCAGCGCCTCCCAGAATTCCTCTTCCAGGGAGACGCTGGTCGGGTGACCGGCGATGAGGACCGAACGCTTCTTCATCGGAACACTTTACACCCCCTCTCCCCTTTGGGGAGAGGGTTCCGGTCATGAAGACGCGGCAATCACCGCGGCTTCACCATCGTCTCCGGCTTGACCCACTGGTCGAACTGCTCCTCGGTCAGCAGGCCCAGCGCTATGCCCGCCTGCTTCAGGGTGGTGCCTTCCTTGTGGGCCTTCTTGGCGATCTTGGCCGCGTGGTCGTAGCCGATGTGCGGATTCAGCGCGGTGACCAGCATCAGGCTTTCGTTCAGCAGCTGGTCGATGCGCTCACGGTTCGCCTCGATTCCGACCACGGCGTTGTCGGTGAAGCTGACGCAGGCGTCGGCCAGCAGGCGGATCGATTGCAGCACGTTGAAGGCGATCACCGGCTTGAAGACGTTCAGCTCGAAATGGCCGTTGGCCCCGGCGATGCTGACCGTCGTCTGGTTGCCCATGACCTGGGCGCAGACCATCGTCATCGCCTCCGATTGGGTGGGGTTCACCTTGCCGGGCATGATGGAGGAGCCGGGCTCGTTCTCCGGCAGTGCGATTTCCCCGATGCCGCAACGCGGGCCGGAGCCCAGAAGGCGGATGTCGTTGGCGATCTTCATCAGCGACACGGCCAGCGTGTTCAGGCTGCCGTGCACGTCCACCAGCGCGTCGTGGGTGGCCAGCGCCTCGAACTTGTTCTCCGCCGTGACGAAGGGCAGCCCGGTGATGCGCGCGGCTTCCTCGGCGAAGGCCTCGGCGAAGCCGGCCTTGGCGTTCAGCCCGGTGCCCACCGCCGTGCCGCCCTGGGCCAGTTGGTAAAGCTGCGGCAGGGTCGCCTTCACCCGCTCGATCCCGTAACGAATCTGCGCGGCGTAGCCGGAGAACTCCTGCCCCAGCGTCAGCGGCGTGGCGTCCTGAAGGTGGGTGCGGCCGATCTTCACGATATCCCGGAAGGCCTCGGCCTTTGCGGCCAGGGCGGCGTGCAGGTGTTCCAGCGCGGGCAGAAGCTCGTGATGGATCTGCTCGGCGGCGGCGATGTGCATCGCGGTGGGGAAGCTGTCGTTGGACGACTGCCCCATGTTGACGTGGTCGTTGGGGTGGACCGGCTTCTTGGAGCCCATCTCGCCGCCCAGCTTTTCGATGGCGCGGTTGGAGATGACCTCGTTGGCGTTCATGTTCGTCTGGGTGCCGGAGCCGGTCTGCCAGACCACCAGCGGGAAGTGGTCGGCCAGAGTGCCCTCGATCACCTCCTCCGCCGCCTCGACGATGGCGCGGCCCAACCGCTGGTCGAGCACGCCCAGCGCCATGTTGGCCAGCGCCGCCGCCTTCTTCTGGATGCCCAGCGCGCGCACCAGCGGGGCCGGCATGCGCTCCCCGCCGATGCGGAAGTTCTGAAGCGAACGCTGGGTCTGCGCGCCCCAATACCGGTCGGCGGGGACGTCGATCGGACCAAAGCTGTCGGTTTCGGTGCGCACACCGGTCTTGCCGGTCATGGCCTGTCCTCTTGGGTTGAGCATCGTTCCGAACAGCGTATTTTTCCCGGAACGATGCCTTCGACAAGGGGCCAACCGCGGAAACGCCGCGCAATTCAGGCATTCCAGGGCTCTTTCGGAAATTTGTTCTTGTTACGTTCGCGTGACTGCGCTACCGTTGCCCACACAGACATTCCATCCGCGGGAGAATCGAATGGGCGAGGTCGCAGCGGACCACGTGCGCGCGTTCATTTCCAAGAAGCGCGTCTCGGAGATGAAGGCGCAGGGCTGGCGCATCGTCGGTCCGGGGGAGGAAGGCTCCCTGCTGATGGAGGGGCCGCAGCCCGCCGGCGCGCCCGTGCGGATGGCGAGCCTCGTCAACGATCTGTTCGACGATCTGGTCGCCCGCGCCATCGAACGCGCGGACAGCATGGACCGCGCCATCGCGCGGATCGCCCGCGCCGCCTGATAGAATGCAGCATCCTAAAGGAAAGAGGTAATACTTACGGGTAATTCAGCGAGCGGCGTCCGGGGCAAAGTATTACCCCTCAAGACACGAGCCGCTCCAGGGTCTTGTTAGTAAGTCGTTAACCGGGCTGTGGCGAAATACACCCATCACGAACACACAAGACCAAGCGGAGTTTTTAAAATGATCATCGCCACCGCTAACGAAAAGGTTACCTCTTCCTCTCGCGTCCATATCGCGCTGGTCGATGAGTTCATTCAGCTGACGCAGAACAAGATCGATGCGCAGGGCGACGCCTTCGTCCGCGAGAGCCTGTACGATCTGCTCGCCACGCTGCGCGAAGAGCGCGCGGGCTATCTGGAACTGCTGAACGCCGCGTCGATGGCGAAGGCTGCCTGATCAGGCTGCCCCAGAGGAACGATGAGTGGCGTCGATGGCGGGTTGGGCCACCTTGGCGGCCCAACTCCCCCAGTGGGCGTCACCAGTGGGCGTCAGCCCTCCGCCTGTGCGGCGAGCGCCGTCAGCGCCTCGCCGGTGAGACGGTAGGGAAGCCACTCCTCCATGTGATGGAAGCCGATGCGATGGTAGAAATCGCGCGCCGGGTTCCAGTCCAGAACGCTCAAATCCACGCGCCGGCAGCCCTGCTCCACCGCGCGCTTCGCGATCGTGGTCAGCAGCTTGCGCCCGACGCCGTAACGCCGCGCCTCGGGCGTCACGTACAGATCCTCCACGAAAATGCCCGGCCGCCCTTCCCAGGTCGAATAGTTGCGGAAGCACAGGGCGAAGCCGACCGGCGCGCCGTCCAGTTCGGCGATCAGCGCCTCGAACACCGGGCGTTCCCCCCAGCCATCCCGCCGGAAATCCTCCTCCGTCGCCTTGACGGCGTCGGGTTCGCGTTCGAACTCGGCCAGTTCCTTGACGAAACGCAGGATGGTGGCGCAGTCGGCCTCGACGGCCGGACGGATGGTCACGGTGGGCATGATGGCTCCAAGCAAACGGAGCCGCGACGATAGCCGCGCGCCCCACACCGAACAACATGTCCGTTGCCCTCAGGGGCTTTGCCATCGCTCGCGCACACGCTTACGCTGATCGGCATGAACCCCGCACCGACCATCCGTGAAACCCACCCCGGCGAACGGCACGCGCTGCTCGCCCTCGTGGCGCGTGTGGATTCCGAAACCGATTTCCTGCTGCGCGAACCCGGCGAACGCCCCATCTGGGCGCGCGATCTTGAATCCTTCCTGGCCAGCGGCAATTCCACCATCTTCGTGGCGGAAGCCGAGGGCGCGCTGGTCGGCTATCTCAGCGCCCACGGCGGACGCTTCCGGCGCAACCGCGGTGTGGCGACGCTCGCCGTCGGCGTGCTGCGGAGTTGGAGCGGGCGCGGCATCGCGACCGCCCTGTTCGAAGCGGCGGAAGCCTGGGCGCGGCGCATCGGCGCGCATCGCCTGGAACTGACCGTCGCCGAGGAAAACACGCGCGCCCGCGCGCTGTACGACCGGCTTGGCTTTCAGGACGAGGGCGTCATGCGCGACGCCCTGCGCGTCAAGGGCGCGTGGCGGAACGAGCGGCTGATGGGAAAGCTGTTCAGCGGGGCGGACTGGCCGGACTGGCCGGACCTGACGCTCGACGCCCTGCCGCCGGCCCCGCTCGACGGGCTGGAGATCCGCCCCGCCACGCCCGCCGATGCCGCGGCCTATTTCGCCTACGACCAGGCGGTGCGGAGCGAGACGCATTTCCTGCTGCGCACCGCCGCCGAATCCCTGCCGGACGTCGCCGCCGCGCGCCGCTTCCTGGCCGACCAGCGGATCGGCGACCGGACCGCAACCCTGCTCGCCACGGCGGACGGCGGCATCGCCGGCACCCTGTCGCTGTGGACCGGCCCCTACGCCCGCATCGCGCACGAGGCGAGCCTGGGTCTGGCGGTGCGCCGGGAATATTGGGCCAGCGGCGTCGGCAGCCGCCTGATGTCGGTGGCGGAAAGCTGGGTGCAGGCCCGTGGGCTGCACCGGCTGGCGCTGTGGGTGTTCGGCCACAACACCCGCGCACGCCGCTTCTACGCCGCCCGAGGCTTCCAGGAGGAGGCCGTCGCCCGCCGCCACGCCCTGATCGACGGCCGCTTCGCGGACCATGTGCTGAAGGCGAAGCTGTATGGCGGGTAGCTGTTGACCGGGTGGAAGGCCGCGTGGCGAAGCACAACGTTTGCACGGATGACACGGATTTTTATTTTACTATTTCCAAAATTCTATCCGTGCCATCCGTGCAAATATCTGCCCAAACATCAAAATCCTTCCGAACCTACGCCACCCCGGCCGCACGCTCCTTGCCCATGAGAATGTCGTCGTAGAGCGTCAGGTAACGCTCCGACATGCCGTCCAGGGAAAAGCGGGCGCGGGCGACGGCACGGCAGGCGTCGGGGTCGAGCGTCTCGCAGGCCTCGATGGCCTGGGCCATTTCGGCGGCGTCCTTCACCAGATAGCCGGTCACCCCCGGTTCCACGATGTCGGCCAGCGCACCGGCCGGGAAGGCGACCACCGGCGTGCCGCAGGCCAGCGCCTCCAGCGCGGGCAAGGCGGTGATCTCCGGCGTCAGGCTGGGCGCCACAAGGCAGCGCGCCGCCCCCAGCATCCAGCGCTTGCGCCCGAAGCCGACCTGCCCGAGGAAGCGGCGTTTGGTGTCCAGGCGGGGCCGGATCTCCTCCTGCAGATAGGCCTGCTCGTCCGGGCTGCGGGACAGTTCGCCGCCCAGCAGAAGCTGGATGTCGATCTCCCGCGCGGCGTCGAGCGCGATGTGGAAGCCGTTGTCCCGCTCGATGGAGCCCATGCACACGGCGAAGCGGCGCTTCGGCACGCGGATGTGCAGCTTGTCGACCGCCACGCCGACCTCGACGGGCGGCAGCAACCCCACGCCGGGCGGTGCGCCCCGCGTCTGTGCGGCGGAGACGCCCATCAGGTGCGTGCCGGGACGGGACGGCCTCAGGGCTTCGGCCGGATAGCGGTCCAGCGGCTCATACAGGGTGACCAGCACCGGCGGGCCGGGCGGCGGCAGCGCGGCGGTGAAGTCGTCGACGTGCAGATGCACGATGTCCACCCCGTGCTGCTCCACCGCGGCGGCGACCATGGCGGCGACGCGGCGCATCACCGCGGCCCGCGCACGGGCATCGGGCGCGCCCCCTTGCAGGCCGCTATGAACGCGCGGCATGGAGAGGAGCGTGCCGGCGATGGAGGAGCCTTCCGGCGCCACGACCAGCGACCGGTGGCCGGCGCGCACCAGCGCGGCGTCGACGGCGGACACCACCTGCCCGGCGGCATCCTCGCTCTCAGGGCCGAGGACGGCGAAGGGTGAGGCAACGCTGAGGACGGTCAGTTCCATCGCGCAGCCTCCGGTTCGTATAACGGCGCCATGCCTTCACTCCGCTGCGGCGTTGACGGGGGCCGGCGCGTAGCGCCGCACCATGTCGGCGCAGAACTGCGCGAACTCCTCCTTCACCTGAGGGGGGCTGGTGTGGTGGGGCTCGATGCCCCGGTGTTCGGGGGTGAAGCAGAAGGTGACGGTGACGTTGAAGTCGGCCAGCGCCTCCATCTGGCGGTCGAACCAGTCCAGCGCGCCGTCGCGGTAGCTGTCGGCCCAGCTGAGCCCCGTGCGCAGGTAGGTGACGCCCAGGTCCTTCATGCGCCGCACGCCCTCGTCCAGCCGGTGGTCCTGGAAGTGGAACCACTGGCACAGGCCGAAGTCCGGGGCGACCTTGCGGAAATGGTCGTAGGCCGGCTTCTCCGTGCCGTCCTCGCGGACGAGGCCCATGTAGAAGTGGCGGTAGTAGGACGACCCCTCCGCCTCGCGGTGGCGGGTGGTGGCGGGCCAGGCGCGCGGCAGGTCGAACAGGCTGTACCAGTGGACGCGCGGGGCGCGGCCGCGCAGCAGCTCGGCGGTGCGCTCAAGCCCGAAGACCTGCACCTCTTCCGCCCCGAAGGTGGAGATGCCGACCTCCGACACCCATACCGGCAGGTCGGTGACCGCTTGGATTTCCTTCAGCTTGTCCGGCCACTCGTTGATCTGCCAGTGGTTCCAGTCCAGCGGAAAGCCATGCACCGCGACCGCGTCCAGATGATCGAGCACGCCGCGGTCCTTCATGTTGGTCATGAAGGCCGGATCGATTGGGGAAATGCCGCCCAGCACCTTCGGCAGGTGCGGGTTGACCCTTGCGATCGCATCGGCAGCGCCGGTCACCATGTCGGCAAATTGGCTCCAGTCCGGGTCGATCTGAAAGTCCCAATGGGATTTGTTGTTCGGCTCGTTCCAGAGCATCACCGCTTCGATCATGCGTTGTCCCTATATGTGGATTTTTGGATTATTTTTTGCCCTAACCCCTCAGACGGTCGGCGGATGAACACATCCAGTGCCCGCCGACCGTCGAAACCCGACAGATCAATGCCTCGGCATCGATCGAGAGGGTGATACGGACGAGCCTTCAGGCGCTGTCCGCATCACCCGCGCGCCGGGTGCACGGTGTCCACGAACTCCGACCGCGTGCCACGGCGGCACACGAAGACCTCCTCTTCCGGATGCTCCAGGATGGTGAAGCCGGATGACCGCAGCATGGCCTCCATGCCCGCGCGATTCGGGATCCACCAGTTCGTCTCATCGTTGCTGTATTTGTTTTCTACGAAAACCATCCGCGGGTAACCGGGGCGTTCGAAGTGCTCACCTCGCTGAAGGGATAGTCGTCCTGCACCGGCGCAACGACGTCCGGACCGCGCAGCATGGACTGGAAGACCAGGATGTCTTTCGCGACGTGCTCCCAAATAAGGTCCAGCGCCAACAGGGGATGGCGCAGGTGGTAGAACACCCCCATGAAGAGCACGACGTCGAATTTCTCCTTCAGGAGAGCCACGTCGTAGACGGACAGCTTGCGGAACTCGATGTCGGCGCCCATGACCTCGGCCGCGAAGCGGGCCTGGTTCAGGTAGATGTCGTCGAAATCGACCGCGACCACGCGGTCGGCGCCGCGCCGCTTCATCTCGATGGCGTAGAAGCCGCCGTTGCAGCCGATGTCCAGCACCGTCTTGCCGGACAGATCCTCCGGGATGGCGTGGGCGAAGCGCCGCCACTTGATGGCCGGATAGTCGCCGAGGAAATGGTCGGGCGCCGTCCGCACGCCCTTCAGGTCGATGTTGTGGAACCAGCGGCCGAGTTCGCGGACACGGCGTTCGATCAGGTCGGGGGTCAAATGCTGCGCCTCCATGCCGGTCACTCCGCGGCCTGCTGGGCGGTGCCGTTCATCAGCCCGTCGCTCAGCAGGTTCAGCGCGGCGCGGTAGCCGCGCACGGTCCCGACATCGACGTAGGAGGTGCCGGCCCGCACGCCCATGGCTTCCCCGCCCTGCGCGATCCAGGCGTTGATCAGCGTGCCCATGTACTCGTCCTGGCACTCGCGCGCCTGCCACAGGGCGTGCAGATCGTGCAGCACGGCCCCCGGCATCTTGAAGGCGCCCCAGATCCAGCGGGTGGAGGCCTGCGGGCTTTTCACCTGGATCTCCAGCACGCGGGACCGCTCGTCCGTCACCACGGCGTCGAAAAGTTCCGGCTGCTCCACGGGGAAAAGCAGGAAGGAGAGTGTGTCGTCGGGCAGCGCCGCCAGCGCGTCGTCGGGGAACCAAACCGTGTCGGGCAGGCCGACGATCACCGGCTCCGAAGGGTGGATCAGGTGGCGGGCGCGGAAGATGGCGTCGCACAGGCCGCCGGGCCGCGGCTGCACCACATAGGCGACGGCCGCGCCGTCCACATCTCCCCCGTAATATTGCAGGATGTCGAACTTGCCCGGTGAGATGACGAAGGCGATCTTGTCCGCCCCGCCCTTCACCATGCGGTCCACCAGATATTCGCTGACCGCGCGGGGACGCTCGGTCCCGCCGTCCAGCCGGCTGCCCACAGGCAGCAGTTCCTTGGAAAAGGCAAGCGGCTGGATGCGTGTGCCGCTGCCCGCGGCCGGGATGATGCCCCACATGCTCGGTCGTTGCCTCCGCCCTTTTGATAACCCTTCGGAACAACGAGACGTGTCGGGCGGAGTTCCGGACACGCGGAGCACGCGTAGGGGGTGCCCCATGGGCATGCCGACACGGCGGCGGCCCCGCTCCCCGATCCACAGGAAATATTCCATCTAAGATTGCTAAATATTGAAAACGCGATTCGTGAAAAAATTTGTATGAAATTGTTATTTAACAACCGAAACGGGATATGCAAAAATCCATACCTGAAACAGGAATGCCATGCATCGGTATGACAACCGGCTTATAGGCTCCAATCATTTCCAACGGGCAAGGACACAACATGCGCAAGATCCTCTTCCCCGCCGCCCTTGCGATGGCGAGCAGCTTGGCTCTGTTCAGCACGCCGGCCGCCGCCTGCAACTATGAGCCATACATCGGCTCGATCTGCACTTTCGCGTTCGACTGGTGCCCCAGAGGCTATCTGCCGGCCGATGGCCGGCTGCTGCCGATCAACCAAAATCAGGCGCTGTTCGCTCTGGTCGGATTCCGGTACGGCGGCGACAATTCGACCACCTTCGGCATTCCCGATCTGCGCGGGCGCTCCGTCATCGGCACCGGCACCGGTCCCGGCCTGACGAACATCGCCATCGGCGCGAAGGTCGGCCAGCAGGAACTGTTGCTGTCGGCGGCGCAGGTGCCGCTTCAGCCGCACACCCATACGGCCACCTTCACCGGCACGGGCGGTGGTTCCGGCGGCACGACCACCGTTCCCTTCAACGGCACCGTGAACATGCCCATCACGAGCGGCGGCACGCCCGTGTCCGCGCCGACCACGGGCAACGTTTATCTTGGGGAGGTTGTTTTCGCTGAAAACGGCTCCGGCGCCTCTCTGACCGGTCCTTACAACACGAACGGTCCGGGCACCGGTGCGAAGGCTGTCGGCACGGCCACAGGGACGATCACCGTTCCCAACACCGGCATCACCGGCGGCACCGTGGCGATCGCCCCCGCGGGGGGCGGGGCGACCCAAAAGGTCTCCACGCAGTCTCCGGGCATCGGCCAGACCGTGTGCATCGCCGTCAACGGCCTGTACCCCGAGCGTCCGTAACGGCGTACCAGCCCGTTCCGGGTGCCCCTTCCCAAACGCGGAGGGGGCACACCGGTGCGGGCGGGTTCCGGGCGGGCTCAGTCGTCGCCGCCGCCCTTGATGTCCAGGATCGAGCGCAGTTCACGCACGCGCCGCTCCGCCGTGTGCTCCTCCAGCGTGCGTTCCCGCGCGCGGCGGGCCAGCGTGGCGAGGTGGTCGCGCGGCAGCATCATGGCCGTGGTCACGTCGTCGGTTTCCTTGGCGACCAGGATGTCGCGGCCCGGCTCGAAAAAGGCCTCCAGCCCCTCCCAGTGGTCGGAGATCAGCGGCACGCCGCAGGCCGCCGCCTCGAACAGGCGGCCGGACGGGCACCAGCCCATGCGCTTCATGGCATCGCGCGTGACGTTCAGCGTCAGGGTGGAGGAGCAGAAGAAGGCCGGGTGTTCGGCCGGCGGCAGGTGCTGGACGAAGTGGATGTTGCTGGTCCAGGGGAAGCTGTCCGGATACTGCGCCCCGCCAATGATGAAACGCCGCCGGGGCAGCCGCCGCGCCGGCTCGATGAACAGCTTCTCCAGCGTCGCCTGCCGGTCAGCCGCGTAGGTGCCGAGGTAGGACAGGTCGCCCAGATAGGTCTGCACCGGATCCACCGGCCGGTGCACCTCCGGGTCCACCCAGCCGTAGAGCGGCGCCACGTGCCGCGCGCCGAGGCGCGTCTTCAGCTCCTCCAGCGCCTGCCCGCCGGTGTAGCTGAGCACGGAGTCGAAGCCGCCCAGCCCCTCCGGCGGCAGATAGTCGGGCCGCTCCCCCGCCTCCAGCCGGGCCAACGTGACCGGCGTGTCGAGGTCGTAGAAGACCGTCCGCCGCGCCTTGGAGCCCAGCACCATGTGCGAGGCTGCCGCACCGTCCGGACAGTAGGAGGTGACCATGGCCACGTCCGCCTCGTCCGCGTGGCGCGTCGCCTCCGCCACGACGCTGTCCCAGTCGGAATAGAGCACCAGCTCCCCGCCGGGAATCTCCCACAGGTCGCGGTGCTCCGCGTAATAGGGCACGTCGCGCTCGAAGAAGACGACGCGGTTGCCGCGGCGCACCAGCGCCTTGACCAGCCCGCGCCACAGCGTTGCGTGCCCGTTGCCCCAGGAGGAGCTGATGGTCAGTCCAAAGATAACGATTTTCATGATGCCGGCGCCATGCTCCCATCGTCGCCCATGGTGCCATCTTCGCCCATGGTGCCGTTGTCGACCGTGCCGTTGAGGCGCAGGACCCGCGGGGTCCAGCCGTCGATGGCTAGAACAGATATCGAGGCTGGAGAAACCTCGATCCGCAGAAACAAATCGACAGGTACCCCGAGGTAGTAGGCGATGGCGGCCCGGATCGGGTCGCCGTGGCTGACCAGGACGATGTTGCCCTGGGGATCGTCGGCGCACAGGCGGTTGATGAAGCCGACCATGCGCGCCTGCACCTCGATGATGCTCTCCCCGCCCGGCACGCGGGCGAGGCTGCGGGCGCCGTTCCAGTGGCGCCAGAGCGGATCGCCGTCGAGATCCGCGAATTCGCCGCCGGTCCAGGCGCCGAAATCCACCTCCAGCAGATCGTCGGATGTCTGCACCGGCAGGTTCAGCGCGCGGGCGATGGGCTCCGCCGTCTGCCGCGTGCGGGGAAGCGGGCTTGACCACAGCGCCGTTGCCCGCTCCCGCGCGAACAAGCGGGCCAGCCGGTCGGCCTGCGCCCGCCCCTCCGCGTTCAGCGGCGTGTCGAGACGGCCGGCGAGGCCCCGGCCGACATAGTCGTGATCGGCATGGCGGACGAGATGGATCAGGGTCATCAGCAGGGATCGCCCGACGCGATGAATCGCTCCGTCCGCAAGTGCGCCTCGCTGTCGGTGAACTGCACGGGCGGCGACTTCATGAAGTAGGAGCTTGGCCCCTCCAGCGGCCCGCCGATGCCGCGGTCCAGCGCCAGCTTGGCGCAGCGCACCGCGTCGATGACCACCCCGGCGGAGTTCGGGCTGTCCCACACCTCCAGCTTCAGTTCCAGGTTCAGGGGCACGCCGCCGAAGGACTTTCCCTCCATGCGGATGTGGCAGAACTTGCGGTCCTCCAGCCACGGCACATGGTCGCTGGGGCCGATGTGGCAGTCGCCCGCGTCCATGGCGTGGCCGAGCTGGCTGGTCACCGCGCGGGTCTTGGAGATCTTCTTGGACTCCAGCCGCTCCCGCTCCAGCATGTTCAGGAAGTCGGTGTTGCCGCCGAAGTTCAGCTGGTAGGTGCGCTCCAGCAGCACGCCGCGTTCCCGGAACAGGTTGGCGAGCACGCGGTGGATGATGGTGGCGCCGACCTGGCTCTTGATGTCGTCGCCGATGATGGGAACGCCCTTGTCCGTGAAGCGGCGCGCCCAGTCGGGGTCGGAGGCGATGAAGACCGGGATGCAGTTGACGAAGGCGCAGCCGGCCTCCAGCGCGCGTTCGGCGTACCAGCGCGTCGCCTCCTCCGACCCCACGGGCAGGTAGGAGACCAGCACGTCGGTCTTGCTGCGCTTCAGGATGGCGGTCACGTCGTCGGCCGGCGCGTCGGATTCCTCCACCACGCCGGTCAGGTAGCGGCCGAGCCCGTCCAGCGTCGGCCCACGGTGCACCGGCACGCCCAGGTGCGGCACCTCGGCAAAGCGGATGGTGTTGTTGGGCGGGGCCGCGATGGCCTCCGACAGGTCGCGGCCGACCTTGGCCGCCGAGACGTCGAACGCGGCCGAAAAGGTGATGTCGCCGACGTGATAGTCGCCGAGCCGGACATGCATCAGGCCGGGAACGTCGGCATCCTCGGCGGCCTCGCGGTAATACTGCACGCCCTGAACCAGCGACGACGCGCAATTCCCAACCCCGACGATTGCCACCCGCACGGATTTTCCCGTCATCGTTCCCTCGGCTCCGAGACGCCGCTTGCGCGGCATTTGACCGGAAAACGAGGTGTGTGCGGCGGTGTTCCGAATTCGGGGATGACGCGTAGGGGGTGCCCAATTCCCCCACCTCCGAAATGAGCCGCGGAGGTCTATTCCCTCGGGAATCCCGTCACCCCCGCAGACGCAGGGATGACGGGCAAATCATCCTCACCAGTACTTCATCGCGTCGGCATACAGGCCGCGCAGGTCGTCCTCGGTCACGGGCCTCGGCGCGATGGTCAGCAGGCGTTGCTGGGCCATGGCGCCCCGGACGAGGCCGGGGATGTCCGCCTCGCCGTAGCCGAGCGCGGAGAGGCCGTTCGGCAGGTGGGTGGTCCGCATCATGGAGATCAGCCGCGCGGCCAGGATCGCACCGCCATCGGCGGGGGAGACGTCGCGCACCTCCGCCCCCAGCGCCTCGGCGGCGCGGAGGTGGCGTTCGGGGGCCGCCGGGCCGGTGAAGCGGAAGGCCGCCGGGGCGTTCAGCACGACCGAGATGCCGTGCGGCACCATCGGGTTGGCCTTCTCGTAGCCGAGCGCCGTGAAGCTGTGGTTCATGCCGGCGACGGAGTAGGACATGGCGTGCGGAATGTGCACGCCGGCGTTCCCGAAGGCGAGGCCGGCCAGCGTCGCCGCGAACATCAGGGCGTCGCGCGCCTCCTCGTCCGCCGGGTCGTTGACCGCGCGTTCCAGGTAGGTGCCGCCGAGCCGGATGGCCTGAAGGCTGCCGATATCCGACCACGGGTTGGCGCCCTGGTAGGGCGGGCGCGGGTTCGCCGCATCGGGCCGGGGGCGGGAGCGGTAGGGGCGCGCCGTGTGGCTTTCGATCGCGTGGGTCAGCACGTCGAAGCCGGTGGAGGCGATGACGCCCGGCGGCAGGCTGTCGATGGTCGCCGGGTCCACGACCGCGAGGTTCGGCCGCAGGTAGCGGGAGGAGATGCCGGTCTTCACCTGTTTTTCGACATGGTCGAAGATGGCGACGCCGGTCGTCTCGCTGCCGGTGCCGCAGGTCGTCGGGCAGGCGATGTGCGGCTTGACCGGGCCGGGCACCGGGCGCCCCTCACCCAGCGGCTTGTTGACGTAGGCCAGGAAGTCCGCCGGGTGGGTGGCGTAGAGGTTGGCCGCCTTGGCCGTGTCGATCACCGACCCGCCACCGATGGAGATGTAGCCGTCGAACCCGCCGTCCCGCGCGAAGGCCGCCGCCTCCAGGAAGGACGCGCTGGTCGGCTCCACCTTGCACTGGTCGTAGACCACCACGTCCAGCCCCGCGGCCTTCAGCGAGTCCAGCGCCGCGCGGAACGGGGCGATGGTCGCAACGATGGGATCGGTGAACAGCGCCACGCGGCGCATGCCCATCGCCTTGGCGTCGTTGCCGAGTTCCGCCAGCACGCCGCGGCCGAACTTCATCGACGCAGCCTCCACCGTGAAGCCGGTGTCGCCGTCGGGCAGGATGGGATGGGCGATGGACGGCATCATGGCGGCGTTTCCTCCCGATTGTGGTTGCAGCGCTTTTTGCCCCGATATCGGAACCCGGCGAGGCGGCGCCTGTCAACCGGGCTGTTATGCAATCAAACAGTTTGCTCCGGCGACGATGCGGCGGGCGGAGGCAGAGAAGGTGTGGGGCCTTGCAGGCGGCGATAGAGATAGCCGACGCCGATCAGGCTGAGGCCCAGCCCCAGGAAGGACGCGACGCGGTAGAGCCCGCCGAGCTGCGCCATGTCGCTGAGGAAGACCTTCGCCACCACGGCCAGCATAAGCGCCAGCGCCGCGTGCCGCAGCCAGCCCAGGCCGAGCCGCAGCGCGAGCACCAGAAGCAGCACCGCCAGCACCAGGAACCCGGCGGAGTAGGCGTACCATTCCGCGTCCGACAGGGTCGGGCCGGACAGCACCGCCCCCTGGAAGGCGTGGCGGATTTCCAGCGCGAGGTTCGTGCCGAACAGGGCCAGCGGGATCAGAGCGCCCCAATGCCGCAGCCAGTCCGGCAGGGATTCGACCCGCAGGTACAGCAGCCCCAGCAGGCCGGGCAGCCCGTAGGCCAGCAGCAGGGTGTTGACCACCGGCCAGGAGCCGACCCCCTCCCCGCTCCACAGCGGGTTCAGGGCCAGCAGGTGCAACGCCACCGCCTGCACCGCCGCCAGCGCCGCCAGGATACGCCGCCCCCAGACCGCCACGGGGCGGAGGCTCCAGCGGCGGTCGGCGGTCAGCAGAAGGGCCAGCACCAGCCACGCCAGCGTGTGCAACGCCACCTCCCGCAGGGTGTCCGGCGGCTCCTCCAGCGTTCCGCGCGTCAGGTTCTGGATTTCCAGGGAGACCAGCAGCGTGGCGAAGATCAGCGCGCCGGCCTCCAGCAGGGCGACCACCTTGTCGTCGCCGCCGGGCCGCAGCCAGCGCGCGGCCAGGAAAAAGCCCGCCGCTGGCAGCCCGTAACCGTAGAGGATCCAGCCGAGCCCGCCATCCTGGTACTCGAACACGAACGGGTTCAGCGCCAGCCGGGCCAGCACCGCCAGCGCCACCAGCAGGATCACCGCGCGCAGGGAGCGCAGCCCCATGCGCTGCTCCAGCCACGCCAGCACGGGAACCTGAAAGGCCAGCGCGACCGTCAGCCAAGCCTCGCGCAGCATCATGGTCGCGCCGAGGCTGAGCGCGCCGACCGCCCCGGCGGCGAAGGCGGCAAGGCCCAGGGCGATGCCGGGCCGATGCCGGCGGCGGGCGAGCGTGGAGGCCGCACCGACCAACAGCGCCGCCAGGATACGCCGCCCCCAGACCGCCACG
>JAEZPL010000639.1 GCA_023413605.1 Pseudomonadota bacterium | reverse complement strand
GCGCGGTCATGGCGAAGGTGCTGCCCGACAGCTTCCGCCACTGCCAAGTGGAGCGGCTGGCGCCCTTTTTCGAAACCTACAAGGAAACGCTGCTGTCGCTCAGCCCGCGGCGCAACCAGCCGCGCATGGTGCTGCTGACCCCCGGCCCCTACAACGAGACCTATTTCGAGCACGTCTACCTTGCCCGCTATCTCGGCATCACGCTGGTTGAGGGCGCCGACCTGACGGTGCGCGACCGGCAGGTGTTCCTGAAGACCCTGTCGGGACTGGAGCCGGTGGACGTGATCCTGCGCCGCCTGGACGCCGACTTCGCCGACCCGCTGGAGCTTCGCGCCGACAGTTCCCTGGGCGTTGCCGGCCTGATCGAGGCCGTGCGCGCCGGCAACGTGGCGGTGGCGAACGCGCTGGGCTCCGGCTTCATGGAGTCCATGGCGGTCAAGGCGTCGCTGCCCATGCTCTGCCGCCACCTGCTGGGCGAGGAGTTGAAGATGCCCGGCGTCGCCGTCTGGTGGTGCGGCAATGACGCGGAACGCGCCTACGTCATCGACCATCTCGACGGGCTGGTGGTGAAGCCGGCCTTCCCGTCCCTGTCCTTCGAGCCGATCTTCGGCGCCGACCTGTCCGCTTCCGACCGCTCCGCGCTGGTCGAGCGGATCAACGCCCGCCCCTGGTGCTACGTGGCTCAGGAGCGGCTGTCCCTGTCCACGGCTCCGGTCTGGCAGGGGGAGCGACTTCAGCCGCGCCCGCTGGTGCTGCGCGTCTTCCTGTGCGCCCGGCCCGACGGCAGCTACGCCGTCATGCCCGGCGGGCTGACGCGCGTGTCCACGGAATCGGGCAAGCTGGTCGTGTCGATGCAGCGGGGCGGCGGCAGCAAGGACACTTGGATTCTGGCCGGGCGACGCGCCGACGCCACGCCCGCCCAACGGCGGCCGCAGCCGGCGCCGGAGTTACCCGTTCCCACGATCCGCCCGGCGGCCAACGACCTGCCGAGCCGCGTCGCCGACAGCCTGTTCTGGCTGGGCCGCTACGCCGAACGGTCGGAAGGCGTGGTGCGCCTGCTGCGCGCCACCCACACGCGGCTGACCGACGGCAACCTGCCCGGCGCCTCGGCTCAACTCCGCCCCCTGCTCTGCCTGATGGCGTGGGAGGGCATGATCCCCTGGGATTTGACGCGCGTGGCGGAGGCCGGCAGCGGGCGGGCGGTACGCAACGCGCTTTACGCCTCGGTCGTCGATCCGGACCATCCGAACAGCCTGCGCGCCCAGGTGCAGCGGCTGCACCGCACCGCCTATTCCGTGCGCGACCGCCTGTCGCTCGACATGTGGCGGGTCGTCTCCATGTTGGAACGGCAGAGCCAGACCCCGAAGCAGAAGCTGGACGCTGCGGCGATGCTGCTGCGGCTGGACGATCTGGTGACCATCCTGGCGGCCATCGCGGGGATGGAGCAGGAAAGCATGACCCGCGGTCCGGGCTGGCGTTTCCTGGAGATCGGGCGGCGGATCGAGCGGACGCTCCACACCCTGTCACTGATGCGCGGTCTCAACCTGCCCGGCCTCGACCGGCAGGAGGAAAGCGCCCAGGCCGCCACTCTCGCCATCCTGCTGGAACTGGGCGAGAGCGTGATGACCTACCGCGCCCGCTATCTGACCACGGTGCAGCGCACGCCGGTCCTGGAACTGCTGCTGGCCGACGAGTCCAACCCGCGCGCCCTGGCCTTCCAACTGGCCGCGCTGGAACGGCATGTGGAGGCCCTTCCCGGCGGGTCAACCGGCGGCTCCAACTCCGACCAGGGGGAACCGACCGCAACGGCCCTGTCCATCGTCCAGACCGCCCGCGCCTCGTTGCGCGACACGCAGTCCCTGTGCTCCAGCCAGTCCCTCAACACGCTGCTGGACACACTCGCCATGTCCCTGCCGGACATCTCGAACCTTCTCACCCACGCCTATTTCAGCCATGCCTTCGCCCGATCGGCCTGACGCCCCCTTTTCCCCGGCCGACGATCCGGCGGCGCCCGGCGTGCGCTACCGCGTGCGGCACGTCACGCGCTACGACTATGGGGAAGACGTGTCGGTGTCGCACCACCTGCTGCACCTGACCGCCCGCCCCCACCCGCGGCAGCGCGTGCGGCGTTGCTGCCTGACGGTCGAGCCCGCGCCCGCGGTGCGGTCCGACCACACCGACTATTTCGGCAACACCGTCACCTACGTCGCGGTGCAGGAGCCGCACCGGCAGTTCACCATCACCGCCGACAGCGAGGTTGAGGTCTTCCCCCCGCCCGCCATCGACGCGGCGGCGAGCCCGCCCTGGGAGTGCGTGCGCAATTCCCTGCACAGCCTTCCCGGACCCGACGACGGAGCGGAGATTGGGCAGTACAGCTTCGACAGCGCGCTGGTGGTCGTCTCGCCGGTGCTCCACGACTACGCCACCCAGTCCTTCACGCCGGGCCGGCCTGTGGCGGAAGCCGCGCTGGAACTGATGCACCGCATCCACCGGGATTTCACCTTCGACCCGACCGCGACGACCGTCGCCACGCCGTTGCACGAGGTGATTCGCCACCGGCGCGGCGTCTGCCAGGACTTCGCCCACATCGTCGTCGGTTGCCTGCGCGCGGTCGGGCTGCCGGGGCGTTACGTGTCCGGCTATCTGCGCACGCTGCCGCCACCGGGCAAGCCCCGCCTTGTCGGCGCGGACGTCAGCCACGCCTGGGCCTCGGCTTGGTGCGGGCCGGCGGGGTGGATCGACCTCTGCCCGACCAACGCGCGGGTGGCGGACCAGGACTTCATCACCATCGCCTGGGGGCGCGATTACGACGACGTCAGCCCGGCGCGCGGCGTGCTGCTGGGCGGTGCCGGCCATGCCCTATCGGTTAGCGTCGACGTCGAGCCTTTGGACGAAGCCGGGGCGTCGTAACGCAGCGTCAGGCGGCGGCACCGCCGGTGTTCATCAGGCGGGTCATGGTTTTCAGAATGTCTTGCGGGCTGACCGGCTTGCGCAGGATCTCCAACGGCTTCCACGCGTCGGCCGTCAGGTCGTCCTGACCGGGATCCAGCGCGAGGAAGCCCGTCATCACCAGCAGCGGCAGGGACGCGTCCTGAGTCCGCAGCGCACGGATCAGCGCCCGGCCGTCCATGCGCGGCATGCGCAGGTCGGTGATCACAAGGTCGGCGGGATCAGCCTGGTGCCGCTCCAGCGCTTCCTGCCCATCCTGGGCGAGCGTCACGCGGAATCCCTTTCCGGTCAGAAAATCTTCCAGCGCCATCGCGGCCAACGGTTCGTCTTCGGCCACGAGGATGTGGAGGGTATCAGGCATGGGCGCGTTCCATCTCCTGGGCGGAGGGGCGGGAAACGGGAAGGGTGATGATGAAACGGACGCCTCGGCGCCCGTCTCCGTGATCGATGTTGATGGCTTCGATGCGGCCGTTCATCGCATCGATGATGCCATAGCCGATGGACAGGCCAAGGCCGGAGCCCTTGCCGACCTCCTTGGTCGTGAAGAACGGGTCGAAGATGCGCGGCAGGATGTCCGGGTCGATGCCCCCGCCGTCATCGGTCAGCTGGATCACCGCCGTGTCCTGTCCGGGGTCGCACCGCATGCACACGTCGATGCGCCCAGCCTGCGGCCCGCCGGCCGTTACGCGCTGTTCGGCGATCGCGTCGTGGGCGTTGGACAGAAGGTTGACGATCACCTGCTCCAGTTGCAGCGGCCGACCGCGCGTGACGAGAGGATCGACCGCGATGTCCGTCGTGACCACGATGTTTTCCAGCGCGAACTGGTTGTGGACCAGTTCCACGGCCGCCAACACGCTTTCCGCCGGGTTGAACAGCTCGGTACCGCTTCCGTCGCGCCGGCTGAAGGTGCGCATGTGGTCGATGATCTTTCCCATGCGCTCCGTCTGATCCGCCACGATGGACAGCACCTTGTCGATCCGCTCCATATCCGCATTGCCGTCACGCAGACGCGTCAGGGCGCTTTCCGCCCAGATGCGGATGATGTTCAGTGGCTGGCTCATCTCGTGCGCCATGCCGGCGGCGAGCGTGCCGAGCGTGGCGAGCTTGGAGGCCTGGACCAGTTCCTCCTGAAGCCGTTTGCGCTCCGTGATGTCGCGGGCGCTGCCGAGAATCTGGACGATGCGCCCGCTATCGTCGCGAACCGGGACCAGCACCGTGTGCCAGGTCCGCTTACCCACGGGAAGGTCCAGCGTCTCCTCGTAATCGATGGGGGCGCCGGCGGCAACACAGGCGTCATAGCGCGCGATCACCGCCTCCGCCGTCTCAGGCGGCAGTGCGTCGCGGACCAAACGCCCGCGGATGCGGTCGGGATCGATGCCGGTGGCCTTGGTGTGCGCGGGATTCAGCGTATCGAAGGCGAAGTTCCCGTCGGGCAGAACCGTCACGACGAACAGTCCCTCGGCGAGATTGTTGAAGAACCCAGTGTAGCGTTGTTCCGCCTGACGCCGGGTTTCGATCTCGCGGTGCAATGCCTCGTTGGCGGCGGCCAACTGGGTTGGGCTCGGCAACGCGAGCGCCTTGGGCATCAGCAACCACAGCGCGACGGCGGTCAGCAGCGAAACGACCGCGGTGATGCCCTTCACCACGCCTTCCAGCGCATAATCGGCGTTCCACAGGGTCCAGACACTGAAGAAATGAGTGGTGCCGCAGGCCAGGATGAACAGGGCGAACAGCCAGAACACCCAACTGAACGCCACGTCACGGCGCTTCAGCACGAAATACAACAGCGCAACGGGAATTGAATAATACGATAATCCGGTCAGGACATCGGCACCGACATGCAGCGCCAGGACTTCCGGCTTCCAGAAAAGGCACACTCCATGCGGCATGAAACCGCTGGTGTCGAAGAACGAGTCCAGACCTCCGAACATGCCGTTTCTCCCCGATCTCTTGCGAGCGCGGGCCAACGCACGAGCGACGCCGGTGCGATTGGATTCGCCATCGACGCGAGGAGGTCCGAGCGCAGGCTTCGGGCGGCGCTCGACCATCCCTTGCCCTTATTGAGTTCCAAAGTCAGCTACCCCTGGAGGAAAGTCAATCTGACTTTCGGAACAACAACTACCCGGAAAGAGGAGGTGACGAGGTAGACGTGGCGCGGTCTTCATGTGGGAAAGACCGCGCCACAGCAACCTCAGGCAGCCGTGTGCACCTTACGGTTTTGCTCACGGGTCTTCAGGAAACGCAGATTGGGGAAATCTTCCTGCGTCCGGTTCAGGTGCCACGCGTTGCGCGCCAGGAAAACCAGCGCGCCGTCGTGGTCCTCGGCCGCCGCGGAACGGTTGAGGTCGAGGAACTTCTTGAGCTGCGCGTCATCGTCCGTCTCGATCCAACGCGCGGCATCGACGCCAGCCCCCTCGAATCGGGCGGTGAGGCCGTATTCCGCCTCGATTCGGGCGGCCAGAACCTCGAACTGAAGCTGGCCGACGACGCCGACCACCCAGTCGGCCCCGGTCAAAGGCTTGAACACCTGGGAGGCGCCCTCCTCCGCGAAATGCTCCAGCGCCTTGCGCAGGTGCTTCACACGCATCGGGTCGTCCAGGCGAACACGTTGCAGCAATTCCGGCGCGAAGCTCGGCACGCCGGTGAAGCGCAGATCCTCGCCCTCGGTCAGCGTGTCGCCGATGCGCAAGGACCCGTGGTTGGGAATGCCCATAATATCGCCGGGCCAAGCCTCCTCGGCCAGTTCGCGGTCGCGGGCCAGGAACAGCACGGCGTTGTTGACCGCCATCAGCTTGCCGGAACGGACATGCTTCAGCTTCGCCCCGCGCCTGAACTTGCCGGAACAGATGCGCACGAAGGCGATGCGGTCACGGTGGTTCGGGTCCATGTTGGCCTGAACCTTGAACACGAAGCCGCTGAACTTGCCCTCGTCGGGCTGCACGGCGCGCTGCTCCGCCGGCTGCGGGCGCGGCGGCGGGGCACTCTCGGCAAGCCCCTGGAGCAGTTCGCGCACACCGAAGTTGTTGATGGCCGAGCCGAAATAGATCGGCGTCAGGTGGCCGGCCCGGTACGCCTCCAGATCGAAGGGCGGCATCAGGCCGCGGGCCATCTCCACATCCTCGCGCAGCTTGGCGACCGCGTGGGCAGGCAGCAGCTCGTCGAGGCGCGGGTCGTCGAGACCGTTGCACTCGATGCCGTCGTCGATCTCGTCGCCCTTCGTGCGATCCATCAGGATCAGCCGGTCGCGGATCAGGTCGTAGCAGCCCAGGAAATCCCGGCCCATGCCGATGGGCCAGCTGGCCGGCGTGACCTCCAGTGCCAGCGAGCTTTCGATCTCGGAGATGAGGTCGAAGGGGTCGCGCGCCTCGCGGTCCATCTTGTTGCAGAAGGTCATGATGGGCACGTCACGCAGGCGGCAGACCTCGAACAGCTTCAAGGTCTGGCTTTCGATGCCCTTCGCGCCGTCGATCACCATGACCGCGCTGTCCACGGCGGTCAGCGTGCGGTAGGTGTCTTCCGAAAAGTCCTCGTGGCCCGGCGTGTCCAGCAGGTTGAAGGTGCGGCCTTCGTAGTCGAAGGTCATCACCGAGGCGGTCACGGAAATGCCGCGCTCGCGCTCCACCTTCATCC
>JAEZPL010000634.1 GCA_023413605.1 Pseudomonadota bacterium | reverse complement strand
TCGACCACCTCGGACCGGGCGCCGATGAAGCAGTCGTCCTCGATGATGACCGGGTTGGCCTGCAGCGGCTCAAGCACGCCGCCGATGCCGACGCCGCCCGACAGGTGGACGTTCTTGCCGATCTGCGCGCAGGACCCGACGGTGACCCAGGTGTCCACCATCGTGCCGCTGTCGACGTAGGCGCCGACGTTGACGAAGCTGGGCATCAGGATGACGTTCGGGGCGACGTAGGCGGAGCGGCGGACGATGGCGCCCGGCACGGCGCGGAAGCCCGCGGCCTGGAACTGGGCCTGCGACCAGCCTTCGAACTTCGGCGCGACCTTGTCGTACCAGGAGGAGGCGCCGGGGCCGCCCGGAATCGTCTCGTTCGGGTTCAGGCGGAAGGACAGCAGGACCGCCTTCTTCAGCCACTGGTTCACCGTCCAGCCGGCGTCCGTCTTCTGCGCCACGCGCAGGTCGCCGGAATCGAGCCCGGCCAGGGCCTCCTCCACGGCGCTGCGGGCGGGGCCCTTGGTGTCGGCGTTCAGGGTGTCGCGGGTTTCCCACGCGGCGTTGATGGCGGATTCGAGGCTGGCGTGGCTCATGGCGGCATTCGCTGGGCTGTATGTTCGAGGGTTCGGAACATGGGCCGCGCCGCGCCGCCTTGTCAATAAGAGGGGGGCAACAACGGGGAGGGGCTCGTTTTACCCCGCCACCTTGCCCAGCCACGCCACCAGATCGTCCACAGTGTGGTCGATGTGGCTGCCGGTGCCCACGCCGCCTTCATCGGGGCGGGACCAGTCGGCCTCGCTGCGGACCCACACGGTCGTCATGCCCATGGCGTGGGCGGGGACGAGGTTGCGGGCGATGTCCTCCACCATGCAGGCCTTCGTCGGGTCGATGCCGTGGCGTTCCACCAGCGTGACGTAGGGGCGCGGGTCGGGCTTCGGCACGTAGCCGGCCTCCACGATGCCGAACACCGTGTCGAAATGGCCGTCGATGCCGAGTCGCGCCGTCACGTTGGCGGCGTGCTGGACCGATCCGTTGGTGTAGATGACCTTGCGGCCGGGCAGCCGGTCCAGCGCGTTCGCCAGATCGGGGCAGGGCGCCACCGGGGTCACGTCGATGTCGTGCACATAGTCCAGGAACGGCACCGGGTCGACGTCGTGCTCGACCATCAGCCCGCGAAGCGTCGTGCCGTGCTCGCGGAAGAACCGCTTCTGCATGGTGCGCGCTTCGTCGAAGGAAATGCCGAAATGGTCGGCGATGAATTCCCCGATGCGCCGGTCCACCTGGGCAAACAGGTTGCAGGAGGCGGGATACAGGGTGTTGTCGAGGTCGAAGATCCAGACCCCGATGTCGCGGAGGGAGGCAATCATGGCCTGACAATGGGGCCTCGGCCCCGCGCCCGCAAGCCGGATCGGCGGACGGAATGTCCGCCCGCCCCCCGAACGCCCGTCTCCAACCGCCCGTCTCCAACCGCCCGTCCCCAATCGCCCGGCCGCGGGGTCGATTGAAGAATGATGCGGGAAAAGATAGCATTTTTCGGATATCCTCTACGGCACGCAGCCGCAGGTTTCATCCGTGCTCCCCGACCGGTCCGAAAACGTTTCCCCGCCAAACGATCCCGCCGCGCCGCCGGCGCTGGCCGCCGCCTATCCCGGGCCGGCCTTGCGGCTGGGCGCCGACCGGTCCGTGGCCGAGGCGAACGCCGCGGCGGAGGAGCTTCTGTCCGGTGATCCGCGCTGGCTGGCGGACATCCGGTCCTGGCTGGCCACGTCCAGCGTGGCGCCCGGCCTGCGGTCGGTTCCGGTGGAGATGACGCGCGGCCTGATGATCGTCGAATGGGCGGCGGTGCCGCTGCCCGATGGCGGCGTTCTGCTGCTGGGACGCGACGCGACGCTGGAGCGACAGCTGCGCCAGACCCTCACCGAGTCGCGGCAGCGCTACAAGGATTTGGTTGAGGCCTCCAGCGATTTTGCCTGGGAAACGGGCGCCGACGGCCGATTCGTCTTCGTCACGCCCAAGGGCGCGCTGGGTTACGTGGCCAATGCGCTGATCGGTCGCAACCCACGGGATCTGGCGATCGCGGAATGGGGCGATCTGCCGTTGCCGTTCGACACCCGCCGCCCGGTGGACCAGACGGAGCTGTGGCTGAAGTGCGCCGACGGCACGCCGGCCTGCGTGGTCGCCTCCGCCCTGCCGCTGTTTGGGCCGCAGGGGGAATGGGCGGGCGCGCGGGGTGTGTGCCGCGACATCACGGAACAGGTGATGCGCGCGGCCGAACTGGCGCGGGTGCGCAACCGCGAAAAGCTGCTGGCCCACATCGTCCACACGCTGCGCGACCAGGTGGACGCGGCGAAGGCGCTGACCGTCGCGGCGGCGGAAACGGCGCGCGCGCTGGGGGCGGACGGCTGCCGCATCTATCGGGCGGGCGAGACGGGTGTGCTCCAGCCGGCCTCCGACTTCGCCGCGGAAATCCCGGACGAGCTGGCCCCCGACATCTTCCGCCCGATCCTGGACGAGCTGGCGGGGATCGACGAGACGGTGGCGCTGACGCTGGGGCCGAACCGGCTGCTGGCCGCGCGGACCGAACACCGGCAGGCGGTCAACGGGGCCGTGATCGTCTGGCGCGGCGACGATTCCGACCCCTGGGACGAAGAGGACCGGCAACTGCTGTCCGGCGTGGCCGATCACATCGGCATCGCGCACGCCCATCTCGCCTATCAGGAACGGCTGCGCCGCCTGTCGGAGCGCGACGGGCTGACCGGCCTGTTCAACCGCCGCACCTTCTTCGAACGGCTGGAGGAGGCGCTCGACCGGCCGGAGACCGGCCCCTCGGCGCTGCTCTACGTCGACCTCGACAACTTCAAGGCGGTCAACGATCTGCACGGCCACCACGAGGGCGACGCCGTGCTGAAGGCCATAGGCACGCTGCTGACCACCGGCGTCCGCCCCGGCGACCTGCACGGCCGGCTGGGCGGGGACGAGTTCGTCCTGTGGCTGGGCCGCACCGACGAGGAGCGCGCCACCGCCGTGGCCGAGCGGCTGCTGTCCGGCATGGAGGCGTTGCGGCACCTGTCCGCCAGCCCGGAAAAGCCGCTGGGCCTGTCCATCGGCATCGCCGTGCACTGGCCGTGCACCGAGTCGGTGCAGGAACTGACCGATCGCGCCGACGCGGCCATGTACGACGCCAAGAAGCGCGGCAAGGGCCACTACGCCGTCGCCCCGGCCGTTCCGGCCCCGTCCCCCGTCGTGGCCCCCGTCGCGGAGACGAGCCTGTGAGTCGGCCCCCCACCACCGAACTCGCCGCCCTCGATCCCACCGATTACGAGGCCGCCAAGCGGATGGTGCGCAGCCCCGACCCGGCCGTGCGCCGGCGCGTTGCCGAATCGCCGTCCACCCGGCCGGAGCTTCTCTACTTCCTTGCCGCCGACGCCGTGGCGGAGGTGCGTCAGGCCATCGCCACCAACGCCGGCACGCCCCGGCAGGCCGACCTTCTGCTCGCCAAGGATGGCGAGGTGGCGGTGCGCGGCGCCGTCGCGCAGAAGGTCACCGGGCTGCTGCCCGACCTCTCCGCCGATCAGGCCCTGCAGATCGAGCGGCTGACGGTGGAATGCCTGGAGGCGCTGGCCCGCGACCAGGCGACGGAGGTGCGCGGCATCCTGGCGGAAACGCTGAAGGATCTGCCCGGCGCGCCGTACGGCGTGATCAACACGCTGGCCCGCGACGTGGAGCTGTCGGTCTGCGCGCCGGTGCTCCAGCACTCCCCGATCCTCACCGACGAGGATCTGGTGGACATCATCATGGCCGGTCCGGTGGCCGGCGCCATGTCGGCCATCGCCGGCCGCCGGACCGTCTCGGCCTCGGTCGCGGACGCGATCGCGCGATCCGACGACGAGGCGGCGGTGACGGCGCTGCTCGCCAACCCCTCCGCCCAGATCCGCGAGGAGACGCTCGACCGCATCCTCGACCAGGCGCCGCAGCACGAACCCTGGCACGGGCCGCTGGTCCGCCGTCCGCGGCTGCCGGCGCGCGCGGTGGCGCGGCTGGCCAGTTTCGTCGCCGACAACCTGCTGAAGGCCCTGCAGGAGCGCACCGACCTCGATCCCGCCGCGGCCCGCGCCTTGGCCGAAGCCGTGCGGGCGCGGCTGAATCAGGGCGCCGGCAAGGGCGGGGCGGCCGGAAAGGCCGGCGGGGCCTCCGTCCGCGGCCTCGTCGACTTCGGGGAAGAGGGGCTGGGCAACGCGCCGGAGAAGAACGCGGAACGCCCGGCCGACAAGGCGGCGCGCCTCGCCAAGGACGGCAAGCTGACGGAAAAGCTGCTGGAAGGGGCGCTGGCCGAGGGCGACCGGGCTTTCGTCATGGCCGGGCTGGCGGAGTTGGGCCAGATCCCGATGCCCATCGTGGACCGCATCGTCGCCACCCACGCGGCGCGTGCCGTGACCGCGCTGGTGTGGCGCGCCGGCCTCACCATGCGTTTCGCCCAGCAGGTCCAGTTGCGCCTCGCCCAGATTCCGCCAAAAACGGCGCTTATGGCTCGGGATGGCGTCCACTATCCGATGTCCGACGACGAGATGCGCTGGCAGCTTGCGTTCTTCGGGCTTGAGGAAGAGGAGTGACGCCGCGTCACCACACGGATTCGTCCATGCGCATCCTGGCCTTCGTCCTGTTTCTCATCGGTTTTGCCATTCCCGCCGCCGCCGCCCCGCCGCCCGGCTCCCCGGAGGAGCGGGATGTCGCGGCCGTCTTCGAAAGCGCCCGCACCGCCCTGTCGCAGAAACGCGGGGCCGCCGTGGTACCGCTGCTCTCCCGCGCGTCCGTGGACAAGCTGGAGACGGTGCGCGATGCCGCCCGCAGCGGCGGCGATGCCGGCCTCACCCGGCTGGAGCCGGCGGAGAAATTCGCCGCCATGGGGCTGCGCCGCTACGTCAGCCCCGCCGACCTGCGCCGCATGTCGCTGAGCGATCTGGCCGACCATGGCATCCGGAAGGGCTGGCTCGGCCCCAACATCATCGCCAGCAGCGGCCTCGGCCCCGTCCGCGTGAAGGGCGACCGCGCCTCGGCCCTGTTGATGGTGGACAACCGTCCGGCCCTGGTCCCCGCCGACTTCGTCCGCGAAGGCGGCAAATGGCGGATCGACCTGACCAACGTCTTCACCTTCGGCAGCCAGATGCTGAAGGGCTTCGCCGCCATGTCCGGCAAGAGCGACGAAGCCTACATCGCCGACCTCCTGGAAAAACTCCCCGCCAAGCCGGCGATGTGAATCGAAGAAAGAAGCCCCTTTCCCATTGCGGGAGAGGGCATTGTGCAGTACGCCTCCCGCGGTCGGAACGGCGGTTGCGTGAAATCTTGAGATTGCGTTAAAGTCCACCGCACGCACGATGCGCTGGTGCCCGCCCATGACCGCTCCGGATGGCTTTTCCCTCGACGCGTTGGACGTGGGTTCCGACGGGCTGGAC
>JAEZPL010000480.1 GCA_023413605.1 Pseudomonadota bacterium | reverse complement strand
TGCCTGCATACCGTCGACCAAATTTCCGGCGCTGTCCACCGGCCGAACGGCCGGGGTCTGTGACGGGCGACTTGCCCGGATTCGAACCGCGTCAGTGGGCGGCGGTCAGCCCGCCGGTGGTTGTGGTGCCGCGGCGGGTGAAGGCGGCGGCGATGCGGCGGAACACAGCGCGCAGGTATTCGGCGCGCATGGCCTCGGCCCGACGGCGGATGGCGATGAGATCGGAGGCGGTCGGATGGGGCGCGAAGGTCGTGAATTCAGCGTTCATGATGTTCTCGTGGCGGCTTTCAAAACCGCGGTTGGTTCAAGCTTCGGGCGGGGTCGCCGGAAGCGCGGTGGTCTCATGCCGACGTTGGCCGTGGCAGCCAGGAAGGAACACCTGACCCAACAAAACCGGGCTGTGTGCGGAGGACCGCATCGGTTCCGTCTGAATTCGCCTTGGCCCGAATTTGTATGGGAATGATGGCACCAAATCCCATGAGAATGACGCGCGGAATGCGCATGCCATACATAACTATGATGCAACGCAACATGGTGATGAACGGGCGTGAGGATTAATTGTCCATAAAGATATTGCAGCGCCGCTGTCCTTCTTTTTCTCGCATCTCCGTAATTTCAGGGCCCATTAATATTGAGAACTCCATCGAACCGTTGCGCGTATTATGCGTACAGAAACATTCCGTGACGGCGCTCTGTTGACCCGTGCCGATGGACAGGGCAGGGTCGAATTCCCCAAAGGTTCAACGAAGGGTTTTCGCATGCGCCGCGCCACGCTCCTCGTCCTGCCCCTGCTCGCGGCGCCGTCCCTGGCGCAGGCGGCGAGCTTTTCCTGCGCGAAGGCCTCCACCCCGACCGAGAAGGCGATCTGCGTCGACCAGGGCCTGTCCAAGCTGGACGAGCGCGTGGCCGCCGCCTACCGCGACGCCCTGGCCCTGCTGTCCGGGTCGAGCCCCGAGGAGGCCCGGGCGCAGATTGCGCTGAAGGCCGACCAGCGCGGCTGGCTCGGCGAACGCAACGCCTGCGGCGCCGACCTGTCCTGCCTGAGGGCGGCGCATGAGCGCCGCGTGGCCGTGCTGACCTTCCATCCGGACCCCGGCGGCGCCTCGAACGCCAGCCGACCCGCCGACTGGCCCGCCGACCGATATGTCGGCCGATTCGACCATGACGGGTTCATGAGCATCGCCGCCCTGGCGCTGCGCAACGGGCAGCTTGCCGTCAGCGTCAGCGGCGCGGAGCCGAGCGCGGGGCGGTGGGTCTGCGATTTCTCCGGCATCGGGCAGGTGGACGGCAAGGGCCGTCTGATCGTCGGCACGCCGGACGCGGCGGGCAATGGCCTGATCCTGGAGGCCAGGGGCAGCACCACGGACAAGACTGGCATCGACATTCCGGACAACGAGCCCAACCGGGCCGCCAGCGGCAATTGGTGCGGCATGAACGGCAGCTTTATCTTGTCCTACACGCGCGCACCGTAGCGCGCTTTCCACGCCCAGCCCGAAAGGTTCCATGACGAATATGCATTGCGCACAATCGAATTGCGCATGGCATATTGAATTGCGCGCAATTCAATAGCGCGCCATAAATCTTTCACCGCCAGACGGTGACCAAGTTTCCCCCGATCATCACGATCCCCAACAGGAGCGACTGTCATGAAGGTTCTCTATTCAACCAAGGCGACGGCGACCGGTGGCCGCGACGGCAAGGCCGTGTCCGACGACGGCATTCTGTCGGTGACGCTGGCCGCGCCGAAGGAACTCGGCGGGCAGGGCGGTGCGACGAACCCCGAACAGCTTTTCGCCGCCGGCTATTCCGCCTGTTTCATCGGGGCCATGAAGTTCGTGGGTAACCGCGACAAGATCGCCGTGCCGCAGGACGTGTCGGTCGCCGCCAAGGTCGGCATCGGCCCGCGCGACGACGGCGAGGGCTTCGGGATCACGGTCGACCTGACGGTCAGCCTGCCGGGCCTGGACAAGGCGGCCGCGGAAGACCTCGTCGCCCGCGCGCACAAGGTCTGCCCCTACAGCCACGCCACCAAGGGCAACATCCCGGTGAGCACCACCATTGCCTGATCGTGGCGGCCTGATGATGGCCGCCTGATTTCGGCGTACGTCGCGGGGGTGCCGATCAGTGGAGTGTTGCGCGCCGATGTCCATCATTCTAAGGACATGCGCGCAGCACTCCCGCACCGCATTTCATGATGCGGACTCCCCCGGAAGGTGTCTCAGGACATGCCGACCAACAAGAACGACCCGCTTCTGCTGTCCAACCAGGCCTGCTTCGCCCTCTACTCGGCGAATCTGGCGATGACGCGCGTCTACCGCCCGCTGCTGGACGAACTGGGCCTGACCTACCCGCAGTATCTGATGATGCTTCTGCTGTGGGAGGAGGACGGGCAGGCCATGAAGGCGCTGGGCGAACGGCTGGGCCTGGACAGCGGCACCCTGACCCCCCTGCTGAAGCGGCTGGAGGGACAGGGGCTGGTGACGCGCGCCCGCGACCCGCAAGACGAGCGGCTGGTGCGCGTCCGTCTGACCCCGCAAGGGGCGTCGCTGCGCGCCAAGGCCGAATGCCTGCCCCACCGGATCGCCGAAGCGGCCGGGTCCTCCGCGCAGGATCTCGACACGCTGCGCGACATGCTGCTGCGCCTGCGCGACGACCTGAACGCCGCCGCAGACCGGAGCTGACCGGCCAGCGCTGACCGGGCGGTCGTTTAGTCCCCGGCCGCGAGCGGCAACGCCGGTTCCACGGATTCGGTCAGACGTTTGGCGCGGCGCACCCGCGTTTCCACGGTCGTGGCGGGCGTGACCGGCACGAAGTCGGTCGGGCGCCGGTCGTCGCCGGTGATCGCCCGCATCGCCGCCGCGTTGGCGCTCTCCACCGCCTGCGCCTTGCGCACCTGCGCCAGGAACTTGGCGCTCGGCAGCATGACGTAGGTGATGCCGTCGATGCGGGCGCCGATCTTGTCGTACAGCTTCTCCACGCTGGTCAGGATGCCTTCCTCGACCAGGGCGTCCACCGCGCTGGTCACCGCGCGCAGGGTGTCGCGGCGCCGGCTCCAGACGTTCATGCCGCTGTTCTTGATGATCTCGTCGGCGGACAGGGTCATCGCCTTCACGCCCAGGTCGCCGGGAGCGTCCGCCCCGGAATAGTCGTATTCGGCGCTGAGACGGTTGTAGAGCCAGCGCGACACCGGGCTTTTCAGACGCATCAGCCACTGATAGCTGACCGGCTTGAACTCCAGGTTCCGGATGGCCGAGGAGACCAGCGGGTTGAACTGCAGGTGCGTTTCCTCGTCGCTGCCCTCGTCGCCCACCAGATCCGGGCGCGACCGGATCGCCAGCACTGGAAAGGCCGTCGATTCCAGAAGGTTGGCGCCGCGCCCCTTCTTCGCGCCGTCGCCGGGCTTGGCGATGATGATGCGCGAGCGCGCCAGGATCGTCAGCGATTCGCGAATGTCGCGGATGGACAGGGTGTGGCCGACCGCGCGCAGCTCCCGCTGGATTTCGTAAAGCGTGAAGCGCATCTGCACCTTGTCGCGGTTCTCGCCGCCCAGCGACAGGCGCGAGCGGTCCATGGCGAGGCGCCGCACGACATGCTCAACGACCTGCTCGCGCTCGGCCGGGAAGACTTCGTACTCGATCTCGGTCGGGCTGTCCGCCTGGGCGGCCCCCTCGTCGCGGTTCACCACGCGGGTCAGTCGGGCGGGCTGGATGGTCAGGTTGAAGGTGGAGCCGCGGTAGGTGAACTCGCGCTTGATCGACGCCACGAAATTGCCCTTCGCGGGCGCGGTTTCCGCCGAACGCCCGCCGTCGCGCGACGCGAAGACGTAGCGCGGCGCCAGATCGTACAGCGCGATCAGATGCGACTGGGACCGATCCTCCAGTTCGAACAGCACCAACTGCAACGCATTCGGTGTCGTGACTTTGCTCATCCAGTCCTCCGTGCCTGACACCGACCATGCTGCCGGACGCGGGCACTTACAACAGCTTCATAAAGTGTGACACCTTCGGTATGGAGCGACAGCCCGCGGGTATGGAGCCATTGCCCGCACTTATGGAGCGATTGCTCGCACTTCTCGAACCGGATGCGGAACGACAGCGTCGTCTCAGGGCTTTCGCGCGACTCGCGACGGCGTGGGGACGGGGCGCGGGCTATCGCTCCATAGGGGGGATCGTCCCCGCGAGTCGGTACTCCATGGCGCCGCTTCCCGGTATCCCAAAGGCGCGAGCAAAAGCTCCATGGTCTGCCCGTCGATGGTGCCCGTTGGCCGCGGCGGACGAACCGCGAGCTGTTGCTCCATGGTTTGGGCCGGCTTTCGGGCCGCTTTGCCCCCGAAGCGCGGGCAATCGCTCCATGTCACCCACAAGGTTTAGGCCATTTGGCCGCAAAGCGCGGGTTGTCGCTCCATATCTTGGCCCGATGACGGCGCGAGCAAAGGCTCCATAGGCGCGGGCCGTCGCTCCAGGATTCCGATTCGCGGGCAAAGCGCGGGCTATCGCTCCAGGGTGGCGGGCGAAGGCTCCAGGACCGCGGGCAAAGGCTCCATGGGCGCGGGATACCGCTCCATGGCGGCGTATGGAGCGATAGCCCGCGGTTTGGCAGGACCGCTCCGCCACGGAATCCTCATCCGCAAGTTCGCCGGACCTCACCGGCACCATTCCTTGCGGAGATCGCCCATGGTACCCCCCGACACCACGCCACCACCCGAGGATGGCGACCCCGCCGAACATAGCCCCGCCGACACCGGGCGTTGGGGCCGCATCCCGGCTTGGTGGCTCGGCCATCCGGACATCGACGCGGACGGTCTGGCCGTGCTGGCGGCGCTGGCGACCTACGCCAACGCCCGCGGCGAATGCTGGCCGTCGCAGGCGACGCTGGCCGCCGCCCTGAAACGCAGCCGCAGCACCGTGAACCGCATCCTCGGCCATCTGGCGGAAGCACGGGTGATCGAGATGGAACCGCGCCGTTCGGCGTCCGGCGGACGGCTGTCCTGCCTGTACCGGCTGCGGCTGGTCCCCGGCGACGGGCCGATCGTCGCACCCGCGACCGTCACGGCGGACCGGACCGCGCGGGCGCGGGGTGCGGCCCAGAGTGGTGCTGATGCCGGCGATGGGGCTGTGCGGTCGCGCGACATCGAGGAACCTCTGGCTGTCGCAACAGCGGACTCCCCTTGTGCGCCGGTGCGACAGGAACAGCCGGGATTCGAACAGACTCCGGACTCGCTCTCGGCGCGCGAGCCTGCACGAGAGGTGCCAGCGGATTGGATGCCCGGTGCCGACGACCTGACCTGGGCCCGCGCCCGCTTCTCCCACATCGACCTCGGCCAGCATGTGGAAGGGTTCCTCCTCCGCTGCCGGGCTCATGGGTACCGATAC
>JAEZPL010000474.1 GCA_023413605.1 Pseudomonadota bacterium | reverse complement strand
GCTCATCGATGTCCGAGGTGATGAGCTGCGCCGACTCGGCGTCGGTGCGGGCGATCACCAGGGTCGAGGTGCCGCAGACGTCGGCGCCCATGCGGGCGGCGTTCAGCGTGCGGATGTGCTGCTGCGTCGGGATCAGCACCTTGCCGCCCAGATGGCCGCACTTCTTCTCGGACGCCAGCTGGTCTTCCCAGTGCACGCCGGCCGCGCCGGCCTTGATCATGGCCTTCATCAGCTCGAAGGCGTTCAGCGGGCCGCCGAAGCCGGCCTCGGCGTCGGCGATGATCGGCGCGAACCAGTAGGTGTCGCCCTTGCCCTCGGCCGTCTGGATCTCGTCGCAACGCTTGAAGGCGTTGTTGATGCGCTCGACCACCGCCGGGACCGAGTTGGCCGGGTACAGGCTCTGGTCCGGATACATCTGGCCGGCCAGGTTGGCGTCGCCGGCGACCTGCCAGCCCGACAGGTAGATGGCCTTCAGGCCGGCCTTCACGGCCTGCATGGCCTGGTTGCCGGTCAGCGCGCCGAGGGTGTTGATGTACGGCTCGGTGTTCAGCAGCTCCCACAGGCGCTGGGCGCCCAGCTCGGCGAGCGTGTACTCGATCTTGATCGAGCCGCTGAGACGCTTCACGTCGTCCATCGTGTAGTCGCGCTTGATGCCTTCGTAGCGCGCGGCGCGGAGGGCGGCCTTGGTCTTTTCGTCGAGCGACATGGCGGGTTTCCTTCTTTTCGTCACTGCGGTGCTGCTTTACAGCGCGTCCATGCCTTGACAGTTAAAACGGCCTTCGCTGCTGTGCAATAAGTCCTTGTTTGTAAAAGGGGCTGTTTGTAAACTGCTGTCCGAAAACTTCTGTAAATCAGTAAATCTTGTAAATTCTTACGAGCCAGTGCCGGCTGGAGCGCGGATCGCGATGGACAAGAAGGCGATGCTGGGTCCGAAGGTGCGGCGCCTGCGCCGCGACCGCGGGCTGACCCAGGCCCAGATGGCCGACCAGCTGGGCATCTCCCCCAGCTATCTGAACCTGATCGAACACAACCAGCGCCCGGTCACCGTGCCGCTGCTGCTGAAGCTGGGCCAGAACTTCGGCGTCGACCTGCAGGCCTTCGCCGAGGACGAGGAAAGCCGGCTGGTGGCCGGCCTGCGCGAGGTGTTCGCCGACCAGCTGTTCGACGGGTCCGACATCAAGAACCAGGACTTCCGGGAACTGGCCGCCGTCGCCCCGACGCTGGGGCAGGCGGTGGTGGCGCTCTACCGCGCCTTCCGCACCTCGCGCGACGACCTCCAGGCACTGGCGGAGAAGCTGGCCGACCGGGAAAAGCTGCACCTCGTCCAGAACGCGTCCTTCCCGCAGGAGGAGGTGCGGGATCTGTTCCAGGCCCACTCCAACCATTTCGCCGAGCTGGAAAGCGCCGCCGAGGAACTGTGGCAGGAAGGCAAGCTGGAAAAGGGCGACCTGTACCGCGGGCTGGCCGACTATCTGCTGAACAACCACAGCGTCCGCATCCGGCTGCTTCCGTCCGACGTCATGGGCTATGCGGTGCGCCGGTTCGACCGGCACGGCCGGCGCGTGCTGCTGTCGGAGATGCTGGCGCCGTCCGGCCGCAACTTCCAGATCGCCTGCCAGATCGCCCTGCTGCGCCATCGGGAACTGCTGAACAGCATCGTGGAGAGCGCCAACCTGTCCGGCGACGAGGCGCGGCGGCTGGCGCGCATCGGCCTTGCCAACTACTTCGCGGCGGCGGTTTTGATGCCCTACGACCGCTTTCTGGACGCGGCGAAGCAGGTTCGATACGACATCGAAATATTGCGCAGGCGGTTCGACGCCTCGTTCGAGCAGGTCTGCCAGCGGCTGACCACGCTGCATCGGACGGGCGCGCGCGGCGTGCCCTTTTTCCTGATGCGGGTGGACAGCGCCGGCAACGTGTCCAAGCGGTTTTCCGGCGCCGGCTTCCACTTCGCACGCTTCGGCGGCGGCTGCCCGCGCTGGATCGTCTACGAGGCGTTCCGGACGCCCGGAAAAATTCACAGCCAGATTTCACACATGCCCGACGGGACGACCTACTTCTCCATCGCCCGGACGGTCGTGAAGGCCGGCGGCGGCTACCGCAGCCCGCCGCAGCAGTTCGCCATCGCGCTGGGCTGCGATGTGCAGCACGCGGGACAAATCACCTACGCCGACGGTTTCGACCTGGAGCACACCGAGGCCGCGACGCCCATCGGCGTGAACTGCCGGCTGTGCCCGCGCCTGGACTGCTCGCAACGGGCCTTCCCGCCGCTGAATCACCGGCTGATCGTGGACGAGAATCTGCGCGGGCTGTCGCCTTATCTGTTCGCTCCTCCGGCCGGGGAGTGAGCGGAGAATTGTGCGATACCGCTTTGTGGTTAGTAAAATCCCACAACAAAATTGTTAGTATAAATTAGTGGCTTGTTGACCATTTTGTTGTTAAAGAGGCGTGCTGCAATGCGGCACGGCCCAGCTTCTGAATTTGGCTTCTGAACCTGGCTTCTGAACCGGCACCGGACATAACCGGCCACGAAACGGACCTGCGGATCCCATGAGCAATCTGATTCATGAACGCGTCCTGCGCGTTCACCACTGGACGGACACGCTGTTCAGCTTCACCACCACGCGCGATCCCTCGTTCCGTTTCGATCCCGGACAGTTCACCATG
>JAEZPL010000439.1 GCA_023413605.1 Pseudomonadota bacterium | reverse complement strand
TCGCGGTGGCGTGGGCCGGCAGGCGGTAGCCGACCGCGATGTTGCTGGACAGCGTCATGTGCGAGTGCGCGCGGTAGACGTAGACGACCTCCGTCCCGTCGCGCACCCCCATGTGGGCGGAGATCTGCGTGGCGTCGCGCAGCCCGTCGATGAACGGGATGGCGACCTCGATGCAGTCCAGCCCCGACAGGTAATGGTAGCCGAGCTGCATCGACCGCGGCGCCAGCCGGTAGGACTTCCCGTCGCCGATGCGGCCCAGGTAGCCCAGATGTTCAAGCGTGAACACCAGCCGGTAGGCGGACGCCCGGCCGATGCCCAGCGCGTTGGCGATCTCCGTCAGGCTCAGGGCCCGGCGCTGCGGCGTGAACAGCTCCAGGATGGCGAGCCCGCGCTGGAGTGCGGGAGCGATGTAGGTGTTCGGATCCGTTTCGCTCATGTGTCCTGGCGCAACCCGGTGATGGCCCGCCGGTAGGCGGCCACGATGGCGTCCTCCCGCACGTGACGCCCGTTGCGCACCACGGTCCGGCCGGCGGCGACCACGTCGCGCACCGCGTGCCCGTCGCTCGCAAAGACATACGCGTCGAGGAGGCTGTCGTCGTCCCGAGAAAGCAGTTTCGGGTTGTCGGCGTCAAGGACAACCAGATCGGCCGGTTGCCCGACCCGGATGCCGCCGCCCGCGACGGGTTGCCCCAGCGCCTGCGCGCCGCCGGCAACCGCCGCGCGGTAAAGACCACCGCCGATAGAGGGACTCTCATCCGCCCGCAGCACGTTGCGCCGCCGCTGCACCAGCCGCTGCCCGTATTCCAGCACGCGCAGCTCCTCCGCCGCGGAGACGGAGATGTGGCTGTCCGACCCGACGCCGAACCGCCCGCCCTTCGCCAGGAAGGGGATGGCGGGGAACAGGCCGTCGCCCAGGTTGGCCTCGGTCGTCGGGCACAGCCCGGCGATGGCGCCGCTCGCCGCCAGCCGGTCGGTTTCCTCCGGGGTCAGGTGCGTGGCGTGGACGAGGCACCAGCGCGGCCCCACGGAAGCGTTGTCCAGCAGCCATTCCACCGGCCGCTTGCCGCTCCAGGCCACGCAATCGTCCACCTCCCCCGTCTGTTCGGCGATGTGGATGTGGATGGGGGCGCCGGGAGCGATCGATTCGAGGCCCGCCAGCGCGTCCCGCATCTCCTCCGGCGTCACCGCCCGCAGGGAATGCAGCGCCAGACCGACGCGGCGGCCCGCCCGGTTCCCCTCCCCCATGGCGTCGCGCATCGCCGCGACGATGGACAGCAGCCCGTCCACGTCGTTGATGAAGCGCTTCTGCCCGTCCGACGGCGGCTTTCCGCCGAATCCGCTGTGCGCGTAGAGCACCGGCAGGTGGGTCAGGCCGATGCCGGCCGTGTCCGCCGCCGCCAGGATGCGCCGCGACATCTCCGCCCGGTCGGCGTAGGGCCGGCCGTCACGGTCGTGGTGGAGGTAGTGGAACTCCGCCACCGCCGTGTAGCCCTGCTTCGCCATCTCCATGTAGAGCAGGGCGGCGATGGCCTCCGCCGCCTCCGGCGTCAGCCGGCGGACGAAGCCGTACATGGCCTCCCGCCACGTCCAGAAGCTGTCCTCGGACGGGCCGGCGCGCTCCGCCAGACCGGCCATGGCGCGCTGAAAGGCGTGGCTGTGCAGGTTCGGCATGCCGGGGATCACCGGCCCGGAGGCCCGCGGCAGGTCGCCGGCCTCCGCGTCCCGCTCCACCGCCGTCAGCGCCCCGCGCCCGTCGAACCGCAGCGCGACGTTGGCGGCCCAGCCCTCCGGCAGCAGCACGCGGTCGCAGAACAGCCCGTTCATCGCTTCGCCGCCCTTCGGTTCCCCGCCCATGGGATTCATCATCGCCTCCGTCACGCCTGCCGTTCCGCCCAATCTACCAGCGTTTCCACGAAACGCCGCAGATGCGGCCGGATTCGCTCCGCCCGCGCCTCGTCGAAGGGAAACGGCGGCTCCTCCCGCATGTAGCTGGCCTGGGTCATCTCCAGCTGCACGGCGTGCCAGCCCTCGGCCGGGCGGCCGAAATGGCGGGTGATGTGGCCGCCCTTGAAGCGCCCGTCGCGCACGTGGGTGAAGCCGTCCGCCCCGGCCCCCGCGCACACCGCCTCCAGCTTTTCGGCCAGTCCGGCATCGATGCTCCGGCCGTCGTTGGTGCCGAGGTTGAGGTCCGGCAGGCGCCCGTCGAACAGCCGCGGCACGACGGATTGGATGGAATGCGCGTCGAACAGAACCGCCCGGCCGAACTGGCCGCGCAGCCGCGTCATCTCCGTCTCGATGGCCTGATGGTAGGGCGTCCAGTAACGGGCCACGCGCTCCGCCACCTCCGCCGCGTCCGGCTCGGCGCCTGGGTTGTAGAGCGGCGCGCCGTGGAACAGCGTGGTCGGGCACAGGCCGGTGGTGGCCCCGGCGTAGAGCGGCGTGTCGTTGCTCGGCCGGTTCAGGTCGACGACGTAGCGCGAGAAGCGCGCCTGGATCAGGCCGACGCCCATCTCCTCAAGGAAGTCATAGAGCTGCGGCAGGTGCCAGTCGGTGTCGGGCAGGCCCTGCGCCTCCGGGACGAGGCGGTCGGCGAAGCCCGCCGGAAGGGCCGTGCCGACGTGCGGCAGGCTGACCAGCACCGGCCGGCGCGCGGCCCGGAACGCATAAACCTCCATCCCCTCACTCCCGTTGTCTTTGTGTTTCGCTGACAAAACTTTGCCGTCCTCGTTGGCATGGCCGGACCGGAGCCGCCCGCAGGGTGGCGAGCCCTTTGATGAGCCCACCGAAATGATTGTCACAACGCAGACGTTGCCATTCGGCCGATCCCATGCTCAGTATGACAAACAGCGTTGACGCGGCTGTTTCCTCTGTGCGACGAATGTTTTATAGGCAAAACACGCAGATGCCAAGACGGTCACTGCGCGGACCGCCGACATCCGTCCTTCACCACCGCCGGCCGGCCGAGCGCCGTTGCGGGCGCAACGAACAGGGAAAGCTACGCATGAGGTCCTTCGGAAAGTTTCTGGCCGCTGCCTCCTTCGCTGCCGCGGCGGTGATCACCACGGTCGGCGCGGGCACGCTGCCGGCGCGCGCGGACGACGCGGTGCTGGAGTCCATCAAGAAGACCGGCTCCTTCCGCGTCGGCGTGGACGCGACCTTCGCGCCCTTCGAATTCTCCCAGGACGGCAAGAAGACCGGCTTCGACATCGAGCTGGTGGAGGCCATCGCCAAGGAGCTGGGCGCCACCAAGGGCGTCGAGTGGGTGGACATCGACTTCAAGGGCCTGATCCCCGGCCTGCTGGCCAACCGCTTCGACATGATCGCGTCGGCCATGTACATCACCGACGAGCGCCGCAAGGTCGTCGCCTTCTCCGACACCTACTATCCGGGCGGCCTGGTCATCATGGTCAAGGCCAGCAACACCTCCATCAAGGGACCGAACGACCTGCCGGGCAAGTCGGTCGCCGTGCAGATCGGCACCAAGTCGGTCCCGCACCTGAAGCAGCATTTCCCGACCGCGAAGGTCGTGGAGGTCGAGACCAACGCGGAGATGTTCGCGCAGGTCGAGACCGGCCGCACCGAAGCCGCCGTGACCGGCAAGCCGGCCGCCAAGCTGTACGCCCAGACGCACCCGACCGTCACCGTGCTGGACGAGCAGCTGACGACCGAGGACTACGGCTTCGCCATGCGCAAGGACAACACGGAGCTGGTCGCCAAGGTCAACGCCGCCATCGCCAAGCTGAAGGCCGACGGCACCTACCAGAAGCTCGTCGACAAGTGGTTCGAAGCCAAGAAGTGATCGGTAACGAAGTGATCGTCCAGAAAGCAACCGGAGGGTTCCTCCCGTGACGCTCGATTTCGCTCCCGTCTTGGAGGGGTTGCCGGAACTGCTGAAGGGCGCCGTGGTCACCATCGAGGTGAGCGCGGCAGCCTTCGTGCTCAGCGGCGTGCTCGGTCTCCTGGTCGGCATCATCCGCCTGAACCCGGCGCGCCGATTCCTGTATGGGCTGGCGTCGGGCTACGTCGCCTTCATCCGCGGCACCCCGCTGCTGGTCCAGCTGTTCCTGCTGTTCTTCGGCCTGCCGCAGTTCGGCATCCTGCTGCCGGCGATCCTGTGCGGCGTCATCGGCCTGGGCATCTACAGCGGCTCCTACGTGTCGGAGGTGGTGCGCGGCGCCATCCAGTCGATCGACCGCGGCCAGATGGAGGCCGCCCGCTCGCTCGGCATGTCCTACCGCGAGGCGATGTGGGAAGTCGTTCTGCCCCAGGCCTTCCGCCGCATGCTGCCGCCGCTGGGCAACGAGACCATCGCGCTGATCAAGAACTCGGCGCTCGTCTCGCTGCTGACCATCGACGACGTGATGCGCGAAGGCCAGCGGATCATCTCCACCAGCTTCCGCGCGCTGGAGGTCTATCTGGCCGTGGCGTTGATCTACTTCATCCTGACCAACGCGGCCACCTGGATCCTGCGCCAGATCGAAAAGCGCATGACCGTGGAAAGAGGGTAAGCCGGTGATCGAGATCCGCAACGTCTACAAGAGCTTCGGCAGCACCGACGTGCTGAAGGACGTCAGCCTGACGGTGCAGCCCTCGCGCACCACCGTGGTCATCGGGCCGTCCGGATCGGGCAAGAGCACGCTGCTGCGCTGCTGCAACTGCCTGGAGACCGCCGACCGCGGCGAGATCCGCATCAACGGCCGCACCATCATCAAGGACGGCACGCCCCTGCCCGACAAGGAGCTGAACGCGCTCCGCGCCGAGACCGGCATGGTGTTCCAGTCCTTCAACCTCTTCCCGCACATGACCACCGTCGAGAACGTCATGCGCGCCCCCGTCGTGGTGCGCCGCATGCCGAAGGCGGAGGCGCATGGCCTGGCCATGGACCTGCTGCGCAAGGTGGGGCTGGGCGACAAGGCCGACGTCTACCCGTCCACCCTGTCGGGCGGGCAGAAGCAGCGCGCCGCCATCGCCCGCGCGCTGGCCATGAAGCCCAAGGTGATGCTGTTCGACGAGCCGACCTCGGCCCTCGACCCCGAGCTGGTGGGCGAGGTGCTCCAGGTCATGAAGACGCTGGCCGAGGAAGGCATGACCATGATGGTCGTGACCCACGAGATGGGCTTCGCCCGCGAGGTCGCGGACACCGTGGTCGTGATGGCCGACGGCCGCATCGTCGAGGCCGGCCCGCCGGAGCAAATCTTCACCAACCCGACCCAGGAGCGCACCCGCGGCTTCCTGCGCGCCCTGGTCGACGGCCATCTGGCGGGCGCCCGCCCGCAGCCCGCCACCCCGGACGTGCTGGCCGCCCTGCCCGACGACCACTGACGCGCCTTTCAAGCCCTTCTCTCCTGGTGGGAGAAGGGCTTTCTCCCTTCCCGGACCGGCGCGGCTTGCGGGCCGTTGCGCCGGGGATCGCTTCGCCCGCGCGGCATCCCCCATCTTGCCACACTCCCCACAGGCGTCCGCCTCCTCCACGCCGGTGCTGGTCGCGCTGATCCTCGGCGTCTGCGTCATCCAGGTCGCCAACGGCATCCTGCAAATCCTGCTTCCCCTACGGCTTGCGGAGGCTGCGGCCCCGCCCATGGTCGTCGGCGCGGTCGCCTCGGCCTACTCGGTCGGCTTCGTGGCCGGCTGCTGGGCCGCGCCCTGGCTGATCCGCCGGGTGGGCGGCGTCTGGGCCTTCGCGGCCTTCGGGCTGCTGGCGGCGGCGGCGACCCTGGCCCTCCAGCTTCTGCCCGACGCCACCGCCTGGGTGGGGCTGCGGGTGCTGATGGGGATTTCCTACGTCGGCATGCTGACGGTCGCGGAAAGCGGGCTGGCCGCGATGGCGCCGGTGCACGCGCGGGGCAGCGTCTTCTCCCTCTATATGATCGCCTGCAAGGTCGCGGTCATCGGCGGCCAGATGCTGCTGGCCAGCCCGGACCTGTCGGCCTCCTGGCTCACCGCGCTGGCGGCCCTGTGCTACGGCCTGTCGCTGGTGCCGGTCGCGGCCATCCGCCCGCCCGCTTCCTCCGCGCCCTCCTCCACGCCAGTGCAGCCGGCCGGTTCGCCCTGGCGGTTCGTCCGCCGCTCGCCCGTCGCCTTCGCCGGCTGCCTCATGGTCGGGCTGTGCAACACGGCGGTGACGGGCATCGGCCCGGCCTATCTGGCCGGGCTGGACCTGACCGGGGCCGGCGTGGCGCTGGTCATGTCCGGCATCCAGGTCGGCAGCGTCGTGCTGCAATGGCCCATCGGCCGCCTGTCCGACCGGCGCGACCGGCGGCTGGTGATCTGCGGCGTCGCCGGTACGGCGATGGTTGCCGCCTTCCTGATCGCCGGGGCCGGGGCGGCGTCGCAGGACGTGCTGCTGGTGCTGTTCACGCTGTGGGGCAGCGCCGCCCTGTCGCTCTACGCCATCTGCGTCGCCCACGCCAACGACCACGCGACGCCCGAGGAGACGGTGCCGCTGGCCAGCGCGCTCCTGCTCGCCTGGGCGGTCGGCGCGGCGCTCGGCCCGCTGGTGGCGACGGCGGCGATGGAGTGGTTCGGCCACGGCGCGCTGTTCGCCTATGTCGGCGTGGTGTCCGGCGGGCTGGCCCTGTTCGCCGCGCTGCGGCGGTGGTTCGCCGGCCCCAGCCGCCCGAGCCGGCTTTGACGCCAGGGCTTTAAAAAGGCACGGCTGGTTCCGGCACTGCGATCACGCCGCCTGCCGCTCCTCCACGGACGCGCGCAGGATCGTGAAGATGTCGTCCAGCATGCCGGTGTCGTCGCCCGCCATGGCGTCCATGGACCGCATGCGGGCGACCACGGCTTCGGCCACCCGCTCCTCCACCGTGTCCTCGGCGTAGGCGTACCAGACCGTCGCCTTGCGGCCGTCGCGGTGGCAGCGCCCCTCGATCTGCTGCATCTGGATGGCGGAATAGCGCAGGTCGTGGACGACCAGCGCTCGCGGCGCATCGCCGCCCGGCATTTCCCCTTGGTGGAGCGAGATGGACTCCGTCACCGTGAAGACGACGACGTCCAGTTCTCCGGTCTGGAAGGCGACGCGGGTCGCCTCGTTGGCATCGGCGTCGCTCTCCCCGGTGATCCGGCCGACGCGCCAGCCCCGCCCGCGCAGGCATTCCTCCAGCAGCGCCGAGGTTTCCAGGAAGGCCACCGACACGGCGACCGCATGGTTGTTGCCGAGCAGCTCCTCGACGAAATCGACCGTGCCGCGCACCCGCAGCAGCGAACCTTTCTGCCGGAACCGCAGGTCGGCAGCCCAGCCCTGGGGGCGCCGGGTGCTGCCGCCGGCAAGGCCGAACTC
>JAEZPL010000405.1 GCA_023413605.1 Pseudomonadota bacterium | reverse complement strand
GGCTATGATCGGCCGATCTACCTGCACGGCGCGCTGGAGCCGATCTGCACGCTGTATCAGGGATTCGGGATCGAGCTGGGCGAGTTGCGGCCGGCGACGGTGGCGGCGAAGGAAGAATTGAAGGGCGCCCTGGTGCTGGCACCGCCGGGAGCGGTGGCCGACCGTTGGGCGCGGCGGCTGACCGATCCGGTGGTGGCGATGGCGTCGGGCTGGATGCGCGTGCGGCAGCGCGCGCGGCAGCGGGGTGTGGAATTGCCGCTGATCATCTCCGACCACGCGGACTGGGACGAGCTGACCCGGACGCTGGACGAGGTCGCGGCGCCGGAGGTCTGGGTGACCCATGGCCGGGAAGAGGCGCTGGTGCACCACGCGACGCAGCGCGGAATCCGGGCCAAGGCGCTGGCGCTGGTCGGGTTCGAGGAGGAGGGGGCGTGAACCGCTTCGCCACCCTGATCGACGCGCTGGTCTTCATGCCCTCGCGCAATGGCAAGATGCGGCTGCTGGCCGATTTCTTCGCCACCACGCCGGATCCCGACCGCGGCTGGGCGCTGGCCGCGCTGACGGAAACGCTGGTGTTCCACGAGGCCAAGCCGGCGGCCATCCGGCAGCTGACGGCGGCGCGGGTCGATCCGGAACTCTTCGCGCTCTCCTATGACTATGTGGGCGATCTGGCGGAGACCGTCGCGCTGATCTGGCCGGAACGGCCGGACCGCGCCAACAGCCTGCCGCCGACCCTGCCGGAGGTGGTGGACACGCTGCGCGCGGCGAAGCGAAGCCAGGTGATGGAACTGGTGGAAGGCTGGCTGGACACGCTGGATTCCTCCGGGCGGTTCGCGCTGCTGAAGCTGATCACCGGCAGCCTGCGGGTGGGCGTGTCGGCGCGGCTCGCCAAGACGGCTCTGGCGGAGTGGGGCAAGGTCGATGTGGGCGAGCTGGAGGAATGCTGGCACGGGCTGACTCCGCCCTATGTCGACCTGTTCGCGTGGCTGGAAGGCCGGGCGGAGCGTCCGGCGGCGGGGCATGGCGCGGGCTTCCGTCCGCTGATGCTGTCGCACCCTCTGGAAGAGGAGGACATGGCCGCCCTGAACCCCGCGGACTACAGCGCGGAATGGAAATGGGACGGCATCCGCGTGCAACTGGCGGCCAGGGGCGGGGAGCGGCGCATCTACAGCCGCACCGGCGACGACGTGTCCGGCGCCTTTCCCGACATCGCGGACCATATGAGCTTCGACGCCGTGCTGGACGGCGAACTTCTGGTCGCGCGCGGGGAGGGGGAGGTGGCGCCCTTCAACGACCTTCAGCAGCGGCTGAACCGCAAGGCGGTGACGGCGAAGACCTTGCAGGAATTCCCGGCCTGGGTGCGGCTGTACGACATCCTGTTCGACGGGGAGGAGGACCTGCGCGGCCTGCCCTTCCTGGAGCGCCGCACGCGGCTGGAGCGCTGGTACGAGGCGGTGCGCCCGCGGCGGATGGACCTGTCGCCGCTGGTGCCCTTCGACGGGTGGGACGCGCTGAAGGCCCTGCGCGAGGGCGCGCGGGAGAACAGCATCGAAGGGCTGATGCTGAAGCGCAGCGACAGCGCCTACGTCGCCGGGCGGCCGAAGGGGCCTTGGTTCAAGTGGAAGCGCGGCGCGCTGACGCTGGACACGGTGCTGATGTACGCGCAACGCGGGCACGGCAAGCGATCCAGCTATTATTCGGACTTCACCTTCGGCGTCTGGCGAGGCGAGGAGCTGGTGCCGGTCGGCAAGGCCTATTTCGGCTTCACCGACGCGGAACTGGTGGAGCTGGACCGCTGGGTGCGCAACCACACCGTCCGCAAATATGGCCCCGTGCGCGAGGTGGAAGCCGGTCTGGTGCTGGAGGTCGCCTTCGACAGCGTGCATCCGTCGAACCGGCACAAGAGCGGGCTGGCGATGCGCTTCCCGCGCGTGCACCGCATCCGCTGGGACAAGCCGGCAGCGGAGGCGGACCGGCTGGAGACGTTGCAGACGATGGTGGTGGTGTAGGCGGGGGAGACGAGGACTCACCACAGAGACACGGAGACACAGAGAATCTCCCCTCCGTGTCTCTGTGGTGACTGTTTGTTGAGCTACCGGCTCAGCCGCATGTCGATGTGGTCGATGCCGACGTCGTCGTAGATGTCGCTGACCCGGCTGAAGCCGAAGCTGCCGTAGAAACTCTCCAAGTAAAGCTGCGCGCTGATCAGCACATCGTGTTGCGGCCATTCCGTGGCGAGGCGGTCCAGGCATTCGGCCACCAGACGGCGGCCCAGCGCCTTGCCGCGCCAGGACGGCGCCACGGCGAGGCGGCCGAAGGAGGTCGTTCCGGTGTCGGGATCGGGGCCGAAGATGCGGGCGACGCCGATCGGGGCCGCATCTTCTCCATTATAAATAGCAAGGTGCAGGGCCTCCGGATCGCGGCCGTCGAGGTCGGGGTAAGGGGAGGCCTGCTCCACCACCAGAACGCTCTGACGGAGGAACAGCAGGGCGTGGAGATCGCGCGCGGACAGCGCGTCGAAGCGGTACCAGCGGGACTGCATCGGAGCTTCCTAAAAGGGCGAATCGCCGGGGGGCAAGTGGCCCGGGAACAGATGTTCGACGGTGAAGCCGAAGCGGTCGTGCAGCATATCCGCGACGCGGCGGCGGTGGCAGACGTGCGGCGAGGACTCGAAGCAGAGCAGGCAGGCCGGGCGTTCCTTGGCCAGGGCGGCGGCGCGACTCAGGTCGTGCTCGGCCTCCGGCGTCTGAAGCTTGGCTTCGACGATGGACCAGAAGCGGTCCAGGTCGCCCTGGTGGGCGGCGACGCGGCCTTCCTTCGGCGTGCCCAACCCCTTCAGATGGACGTAGCCGATGCCCGCCTCCTCCAGACCGGCGGACAGGGGGCGCTTGGAAAAGCCGGCGCGGCGGGACAGCGGCAGGTCGCGCACGTCCAGCAGGACACCCACGCCATGCGCCTTCAGCGTTTGCAGCACACTGTCGAAGGACGCCTGCTCGTAGCCGATGGTGAAGAGGGTGGGGGTGTCGCCGGTCATGAGGACGACGCCGGTGGAAGGGCGTTGCGGATCATGTATTCGGCGATGTCCTTGGGCTTCACCTTGATGTCGGTGAGCGGTTCGTCGGCGGACATGGCCTTGGCGACCAGCAGGCTGTTCTGCACGTTGGTCAGCGTGATGCGGAAGACGCCGGAAGCCCCCTTCAGCTTGGGGTAGTAAGTGGGGTCGATGATCCTTTCCTTGCGCATCAGGCGCTCGATCACCTCGTCGTCGGTCGCGTCGGGGACGTCCTGGCTGTGGACGATGCGCCAGTCGGATTCGCCGGCCCAACCGGCTTCGGCGGCGGCTTTCACCGAATCCTTGTCGTCGGCGGCGCCCAGCTTGAAGATGTGCTTGCCCTGTCCGACATCGGACGCCCATTTCGTCAGCGCGGCGCTGCGCGCCACATAGACCACGGCCATGTTTCCTGTTCCTCCCCGATCACGCGGGATCATGCTGCCGTGCCCGGCGGGCGCTGGCAACGGTGGAAACAGCGTCAGGGGAAGCAGGCCTAAGGGAAGGAAGATTGCCGCGACAGCGGGGTGATCAGGATGCGGCTGATCACGTCCTTGCCGAACAGGCGCACGGTTTCCTCGTCGATCCGGCGGCGCAGGGCCGGCATGTTGGCGATGTTGCCGCGGACGATCCAGCCTTCCTCGATGCCCGTGTAGACCGCGCGCAACGCGAGGTCGTGCAGGCGTGGGATCGCCAGTTGAACGTCGCCGAGCCGGGTGGCGTTGGCGACCTCCAGCATGACTTCGATCTGCGTGTAGCGCTCCACCTGTCCGCGGTTGACGACCGGCACCATGACCGGCTTGATGCGCACGGCCGGCGGCAGGGCCGGCGCGCCCTCCGCGGCCTGGGCGGCGGAGCCGGGCATCAGGCCCAGCAGCCCGCAGGCGAGCAGGCCGGCACGGAGAATGGCGAGGAGGCTGGGCATGCCCGGCACCGGAGAATAATTCGATCGTAAATCAATTCTACCGAATCGCGGTACCCCCATCAACGGCACCGCGGGAATCGAGACGCGCGGTCTCCGCATGGGAGCCCGCGCGCGATCGCGCCGACGGCACGGCGCCGAAACCGGGTGGCCGTTCAACCGGGCGGCCGAACAAGGTGGTGGATCGTCAGGCGGCCTTCTTGCCGCTGGCCTGCATCGCCTTCTTGTTCACATCGTTGATCGCCAGAGTGTTCAGCTTCTTGTCGGTGTCCTTTTCCTCGTTCAGCGTCTCCTCCAGCAACTGCGCCACCTTGGTCAGGCCGCAGGCGGTGGCGTAGGCGTGGACGGTGCCGTAGCTGGCGATCTCGTAATGCTCGACCTTCTGGGCGGCGGCGATCAGGGCGGCGTCCTGCACTTCCGGCGGAAGACCCATCTCAAGGATTTCGCGCGCCTCGTTGATCAGGCCTTCCATGGCGTCGCAATGCTTGCCGCGGCTGCGGGTATCCAACTCCTCGAACACCTGCTCAAGGCGCTCGACCTGACCGCGGGTCTGCTCCAGGTGCAGCTCGAATGCTTGGCGGAGCTGTTCGGAATGCGCGGCCTTCGCAAGTTTCGGTAGCGCCTTGGTGATCTGTTTCTCGGCGTGATAAATGTCGCGCAGTTCTTCGATCAGCAAATCCTGCATGGTCTTGGTCGCCATCTGTCTCTTCCCCATGTTGTTTGTTTCGGATAGCGGTGCGCCATCAACAGGATGCGGCTGGCCGGGTTCCAGTGCGGACGCTCTGTGCTACAGTCTGTGAAACGCGGCGTCGGTGCGGCGGCCGTGCGGTGGACCGGAGAGGGCGATGGCGGGCAATCAACAGGCTGGAAAAGGCGGGGGCGAGGTCCTGTTCGAGTTCCAGCGGGTGGGCACCTACATGAAGGTCGTGGCGATCGACCCCGTAACGGCGACGGAGGTGTCGGTCGTCGGGCCGGCCTCCGGCAGCACGGAATTGTTGAAGCGCACCGCGATCAACAAGCTGCACTTCGTGATGAAGCGCGATGCGGAGGCCAAGGGGCGCCGCTGATTCCCACTGGTGCGGTGCCGGATCCACATAAGAAACGCGCCCACCGGAGGGGCCGGGGGCGCGGTTCGAGTCTTGGCTTCTGCTGATGGTGAGCACTGACATCCCGGTGCCGGACCTGCGGGGCCGGTCCTGGGGCGAACTGCTCAAACCCGACTGTAGACCTATGCATGGCCGACAGCACTGGTGCATCGGGCGTAACGCCTGTAGAAACCCCTTCGACGAACGAACGGGCCCCTGAACGAACGGGACATTGTTCCGAATCCTGGAACCGGATATCTGGAGTCGAGACCGGATTTTCGGAGCGCCGGTCAAGACTGGGCCCGTCAGGACAAGTCCGGAGGGAGACGAATACATGCGTTGCGCAACATTCCTGCTTGCCGTGGCCGCGCTGGGTGTCGCGATGACCGCAGCGGGCCTGCCGCAGGCCCTGGCCGCCATGAACGGTTGCACGAAGCCCGGCGTCCCCGTCTGCATGGACGACACCACCACCTTTGTCAGCGCGGACAAAATGGCCGCCTGCCAGTTCGAGGTGAAGGAATATGTCGACAAGACGATGGATTACCTGAAGTGCCTGAACGAGGAAAACGCCGCCACCGGGCAGGAATTGACCCGTAATGTCGAGCGTTTCAACTGCCGGCTGTCGGGCGGGCGCACCTGCGGATAAGGCCGCAAGGATCGAGACGGCAAGACTTGGGATGTCAAAGCTTGGGATGCCAAAACTTGGGACGTCAAAACTTGGGACCGGAAGGACAATAAGGCGCGCTGTTGCGTCCGTTCCTTGAACAACCGGATCGGAAATGAAAACGGGCCGGCTCCACTGCGGAGCCGGCCCGTGTCGTTCAGGCCTGGATGATCAGGCCCTTGCCGTTCAGGACGGGGCGTTCGGTCAGCTGGCCCGGCGGCGCGTCTGGCGGCCGGAACTGCGGCCCAGGCCGATTCGCTTCGCGAATTCCGAACGCTGCGCAGCGTAGTTCGGCGCAACCATCGGATAATCCGGCGGCAAACCCCAGCGGGCGCGGTATTCGTCCGGCGACATGTTGTAGGTGGAGCGCAGATGGCGCTTCAGCATTTTCAGCCTTTTGCCGTCTTCCAGGCAAACGATGTATTCGGGCGTTACCGACTTGCGGATCGGAACGGCAGGCTTAAGCGGTTCCGCCGGCACATCGCGCGGCTGCGTGTTCAAACCGGTCAGCGACGAGTAGACCGTGTTGATCACCTCGGGAATCTGCTGCGCCGGCAGAACGTTCTTGCTGACATACGCAGACACGATGTCCGCCGTCATCCGCAGCAGTGCGTTGTCGGGCACATCGGCGCGAAGCTGGTCACTCATTGCCTGTTGTCCTGATTATTCATTTGGTCCCCAGCAACCAAGTTGCATACCGTGATTTGCGTGTCAATATAATTTCGACAAGCGCGAATTAAGTTATTTGGTGAGGTCAGAAAATATCGGGTTCTTGTAAATCAGTTAACGCTTAAAATCCCGACGCCTGCGCCGCGATGCCCAACCTTTTGGCTGTGTCTAGTGGGGTGAAGCTGGGGAAATGCAGCGGACTTGGACGCAGCAATTGACCGACTCGAGGCACCCATCACGAATCGGCGGCCTGCTTACTCCGATGCCAAGGTCTGGCTGCAAAGGAATTGGGAAACATTAGTTCGCACCCGGCGGGGCAGGGGGCAAGTACCGCGTTCCGGCCCTGTGCGGCGT
>JAEZPL010000388.1 GCA_023413605.1 Pseudomonadota bacterium | reverse complement strand
GGGGATGAGACTGATGTTCGCCATGATTGCGGCCGCTCCTTACACGCGCTCGATGTCCTTGGTGCCGAAGAGGCCGTACGGCTTGATCATCAGGATGACGATCAGGACGTAGAAGGGGGCGATCTCGTACATGTTGCCCCAGTTCAGCCACTGGCTGTCGAGGTAGTGCGCGAGAGTCTCCAGCACGCCCCCGATCAGCCCGCCCAGCACCGCCCCGGCCACGCTGTCCAGCCCGCCGAGAATGACCGCCGGGAAGACCTTGATGCCGAAGAAGGACAGCGCGGAGGACACGCCGTTGACCACGCCCACGGTCACGCCGGCCACCGCCGACACCATGGCGGAGATGGCCCAGCTCATCGCGAACATCTGGCGGACCGAGATGCCGAGCGATTGCGCCACCTGCTGGTCGAAGGCGGTGGCCCGCATGGCGAGACCCATGCGCGAGTATTTGAAGAACCAGCCGAAGCCCGCCATGATCAGCAGCGAGATGACGAGGCTGACCACATAGACGGTCTGCACCTCCAGCCCGAAGACGTTCATGGTCGGGCTGCCGAAGATCGGCGGGAAGGGCTTGGCGAAGACGCCGAACATCCACTTCATCATCGCCTGGAAGAAGATCGACAGGCCGATCGTCACCATGATGACGGAAATGATCGGCTCCCCGATCATCGGCCGCAGCACGACGACCTGAAGCACGACGCCGAAGATCAGCATGAAGGCCAGCGTGATCGGGAACCCGATCCAGAAGGGCAGTTGCCAGTGGGTCAGCAGCCACCAGCAGGTCCAGGCGCCGATCAGCAGAAACTCGCCCTGGGCGAAGTTCACGATGCGGCTGGCCTTGTAAATCAGCACGAACGACATCGCCACGACGCCGTACAGCGCGCCGACGATCAGTCCGTTGACGAGAAGCTGGAAGAGCAAGGTCATGGGCGTTCGCCTCCCCGGCGCGCGAAATTCTTCTTGTCCATTATCCCCTCACCCTCACGCCGCCACCGTCGCCGGCTTGGGTGCCGGAGCGGGCAGCAGGTCGACCACTTTCAGCACCGTGCGGATGCGCTGCTTCGTGCCGTCCTGGAAAGTGATGGTGGTGTCCACGTCGATGGCCGGCTGGCCCGCGTAGATGGCGTCGATGATCTCGCCGTACTTCTCCGCGATCACGCCGCGGCGCACCTTGCGGGTGCGGGTAAGCTCACCGTCGTCGGCGTCCAGTTCCTTGTAGAGCAGCAGGAACTTGGTGATGCGCTGGGATTCCGGCAGCGTGGCGTTGACCCGCTCCACCTCCTGGCGCAGCAGCTCGTACACCTCCGGCTTCGACGACAGGTCGGAGTAGGTGGTGAAGGCGATGCGGTTCTTTTCCGCCCACTTCGACACGATGGGGAAGCGGATGCAGATGATCGCCGACAGGTACGGCCGCTTGTTGCCCAGGATGACGGCTTCCGCCACGTAGGGGCTGAACTTCAGCTTGTTCTCGATGTACTGCGGGCTGAAGCGGTCGTTGTTGCTGGTGGTGGCGATATCCTTGATGCGGTCGATGATGACCAGATGGCCCTTCTTGTCGAAGAAGCCGGCATCACCCGTGTGCATCCAGCCGTCGCGCATGTCCGCCGTGGTCGCCGCCTCGTTCCGGTAGTAACCGGCGAACATGTTCGGGTGGGTGACCACGATCTCGCCGACGCCGTTCTGGTCGGGCTCGATCACCTTGACCTTGATGCCGGCGGCGAAGGCGACGCCCACCGTGTCGAAATCCACGTCGTTCGAGCGGTGCACCGTGTAGGCGCCCATGGTCTCGGTCTGGCCGTAGATCTGGCGCAGCGGCACGCCCAGCGCCTGGAAGAACTTGAAGGTGTCCGGCCCCAGCGCCGCACCACCGGTCGCCGCCGACTTCAGGTTGGTGAATCCCAGCCGGTCTCGCAGCGCTGCGAAAAGAATGCGATCGGCAACCGCTGACCGCGTTCCGTTGGCGAGCGCCTCCAGCCCCAGCTTCATGCCGTAGCCGTACATCGCCTGCTTGAAGGGGGAGCTGTCCATCATGCGGGCGCGCACGTCGGCGGCGATCTGCTCCCACAGGCGCGGGGCGAACAGCACGAAGGTCGGCCCGATCTCGCGGAAGTCGTTCATCATCGTCTCGGCTTCCTCGACGAAGTTCACGCGCATCCGCGACACCATGCCCATGCCGACCGCGTAGATCTGCTCCATGATCCAGGACAGCGGCAGGACGGAGACGTATTCGTCCGTCGGACCCTTCGGGTCCACCGACAGGTAGCTGGCGACGTGGCGGATCAGACGCCCGGCCGGCAGCATCGCCAGCTTCGGGTTCGAGGTGGTGCCCGACGTGGTGCAGAGCACCGCCACGTCCTCGCCCTTGGTCGCCGCGACCAGATCCTCGTAGAAGTTCGGCTTTTCCCGGTGCAGTTCCTCGCCCAGGCGGACGAGTTCGGTCGCCTCCATCAGGCGCGGGTCGCTGTATTTCCGCATCCCGCGCGGGTCGGAATAGATGATGTGCTTCAGCGTCGGCAGGCGTTCGCCCAGGTTCAGCAGCTTGTCGACCTGCTCCTCATCCTCCGCGAAGATGACGTGCACGTCGGCGTAGGTGATGAGGTAGGCGACCTCCTCGTCCATCGCGTCGCGGTAGACGCCCAGGCTCATGGCGCCCATGGCGTGGGCGGCGATTTCGCCCATCACCCAGTCCGGCCGGTTGTCGCCGAGCAGGGCCACGACGTGACCGCGCTCCACGCCCAGCTTGATCAGGCCCAGCGTGAAGGCGCGCACGCGGGCGTGCACGTCGGCCCAGCTGTATTCGTGCCAGATGCCGAAGTCCTTCTCGCGCATGGCGACCTCGCCGCCATGATCGCGGGCGTGCAGCGACAGCAGCTTCGGCAGGGTGTCGTGCTTGGTGAGATCGGGAAGTTGGGACATCACGCGACCTCCTGCTTCTGCGGGGCGGCTTCTTCCTCATCGTCCTCGCCGAGGTAGGCGCGCCTGACCCGCGGATCGGCCAGCACTTCCTCGGGCGAGCCCTCGGCGATCTTCTTGCCGAATTCCAGCACCATCACGCGGTGGGAGATGTCCATCACGACGCCCATGTCGTGCTCGATCATCACCACGGTCATGCCCCACTCCTCGTTCAGATCGACGATGTAGCGGGCCATGTCCTCCTTCTCCTCCAGGTTCATGCCCGCCATGGGCTCGTCCAGGAGGATCAGGTCGGGCTTCAGCGCGATGGCGCGGGCCAGTTCCACGCGCTTGCGCAGGCCGTAGGACAGCGTGCCGGCGGTGGCCTTGCGCACATGCTGGATTTCGAGGAAGTCGATGATCTCCTCCACCTCGCGGCGGTGGGAGAGTTCTTCCTTGCGCGCGCCGGTCAGCCAGTAGAGCGAACCGGTGAAGAAGTTGTTCTTCAGCAGGTGATGGCGCCCGACCATGATGTTGTCGAGCACGGTCATGTGACCGAACAGCGCCAGGTTCTGGAAGGTGCGGCCGATGCCGAGCGACGCCCGGTGGTTGGGCGTCATGCCGGTGACGTCGCGGCCCTTAAAGAAGACCTTGCCGTCGGTCGGCCGGTAGCGGCCGGAGATGCAGTTGACCATCGAGGTCTTACCCGCACCGTTCGGCCCGATGATGGAGAACAGCTCCCCCTTCTTGATGTGGAAGCTGACATCGGTCAGCGCCTGCACGCCGCCAAAGCGCAAGGACACGCCCCGGGCTTCGAAGATGGTGTCCGATGGGGAGGCCGCGTGTGTGGCGTCGGCCGGCTGGGCGTAACCGCGTGGCGATGCGACGGGCGCGCCTGACATTTCCTCCTCCGTTGCTGTGGAACTGATTTTGTCGTTCGCCGGATCGTTCGGCCTGCGAACTGGTCCATATTGTGGACCGTCCTTTGCGCAACGCCCGCACTATAAACCGGGAACTGCTAAGTTTTCAATACGGACATTCCGAGCACGCATGTTTTTCGGGCGACAAGCGGTCGCAAGGTCCATAATATGGACCTTGCCATGACCCGAACCGACCACGACATCGAATCCGCCTCCGCCGGTTCGTCCGGCGGCACCCAAAGCCTGGAGCGCGCGCTGGCCCTGCTGCGCGCCGTCGCCGACCATGGAACCGAAGGGGCGCGGCTGTCCGATCTGATGAGCGCGACCAACCTGTCGAAAGCGACCGCGCACCGTCTGCTGACCGCGCTGGCGCGGGAACGCTTCATCGACCAGGACCCGCGCAGCCGCCGCTACCACCTGGGACCGGAACTGGATTCGCTCGGCCGCATCGCCGCCGACCGCTACCGTCCCGACGAGGAGCCGGCGCCGGAGCCCGAAGCCATCGCCGTGCGCCCGTCCGCCTTCCTGCGGCCGGAATACCAGGGCGATTCGATCCCACTGGCCGATCTGCTGTGCGACCGCCACGCCCGCACCGACGGCGCGCGCGCCGCCCTGCTGCACGAGAGCGTCGCCGGCCAGACCACCGAACTGAGCTTCGCCCGGCTGGAGCGCGACTCGGCCCGTTTCGCCACGGTTCTGCACGGGCTCGGCGTCGGGCGCGGCGACCGCGTGGCGGTGCTGCTGCCCAAGGGGCCGGAGCTGCTGATCGCCGCGCTGGCGATCTGGCGGCTGGGCGGCGTCTACATGCCGCTGTTCACCACCTACGCGCCGACCGCGGTGGCCTACCGGTTGGCCGACAGCGAGGCGCGGGTGATCGTCACCAACGGCTTCCTGCGCCGCAAGATCCCGCGCGACAACAGCCGCTCGCTGGTGATGGTGGAGGGCGACGAGGCTTTCGGCCCCGGTGCCGACGCTGTGCCCTTCTGGTCCGCCCTGCACGAGGCCGCCCCTCTGGCCGACATCGCCCGTTACGCCGACCGCGACGCCTTCGCGCTGATCTACACCTCCGGATCGGAGCCGAAGCCGCTCGGCGTTTCCCTGCCCGTCAAGGCGCTCTCGGGGATCGAGCAGTACATGCGCATCGGCCTCGACCTGCGCGACGACGACATCTACTGGAACATGGCCGACCCCGGCTGGGCCTACGGCGCCTATTACGGGCTGGTCGGGCCGCTGCTGCTGGGGCGCACCACCATCTTCTGCGACGGTCCCTACGACGTGCGGCAAGGATACCGGATGCTGACGAAGTTCGGCGTCACCAACCTGACCTGCGCGCCCTCCCAGATTCGCGCCTGGCACAGCGCCGACCCGGAGGGCGGACCGCGCCCGCTGTCGTTGCGAATTCTGTCGGTGGTCGGCGAGCCGCTGCCGCCGGAGCTGATCGGCTGGGCCAACCGGGTGGTGAAGGTTCCGCTGCTCGACCAATACGGCCAACGCGAAACCGGCATCTTCATGATGAACCGCTACGACCCCGACCACGCCGACCGGCCGGCGGACGCGTCGCTGGGCCGGCCGATGCCGGGTTTCCGGGTGGTGATCCTCGATCCGGAAGGCCGCGAGGCCCCGATCGGCGGCGCCGGCGAGATCGCCATCGATGTGGAGAAATCGCCCCTTTTCTGGTTCGAGGCCTACGCCAACGATCCCGACCGCACTGCCTCTCGTTTCCGCCATGGCCGCCGCTACTATCTCACCGGCGACTGGGCCTTCCTGGACGGCGGTGGAAACGTCCACTTCCGCGGGCTGGGGTCCGACGCCATCGTCATGCAACAGGGGGATTGAGCGGCGCCGAACCTCCAAAGCGAATTTTTATTCGCTTTAGCTTCACATGGCCTCATTCGCCGGCCCTCAGCGGATGCCTCTGGCATCCGCCTGCCGCCAGCGGGATCGAAGTTCCCGCGAGAGGCCGGGACCGCGGTCACGGACCGAAGCGGCCATCCGAACGGATCAGCTCTTCCCGCGCAGCATGTTCACGATGCCGGAGAAGTCCTTGCCGCCAAAGCCGGCGTTGCAGAACAGCGCGTACATCTGCGCGGCCTCGCCGCCCAGCGGCAACGGGCTGCCGGTGCTCTGGCCGGCCTCGACCGCCAGCTTCAGATCCTTCAGCATCAGCGCGGCGGCGAAGCCCGGCTGGTAGTCGCGGTTGGCGGGCGAGGTCGGGACCGGGCCCGGCACCGGGCAATAGCTGGTCAGCGACCAGCACTGGCCCGACGACTTGGACGCCACGTCGAACAGCTTCTGCGATTCCAGGCCCAGCTTCTCGGCGAGCGCGAAGGCCTCCGACACGCCGATCATCGAGATGCCGAGGATCATGTTGTTGCAGATCTTCGCGGCCTGCCCGTTGCCCGCCCCGCCGGTGTGCACGATGGTCTTGCCCATGGCGGCCAGGATCGGCTCGGCGCGCTGGAAGGCTGCCTCCGAGCCACCGACCATGAAGGTCAGCGTGCCGGCCTCTGCCCCGCCGACACCACCGGACACCGGCGCGTCCACCATGGCGTGGCCGGCGGCCTCCGCGGCGGCAGCGACGGCGCGGGCGCTGTCAACGTCGACGGTGGAGCTGTCGATGAACAGACTGCCCGGCTTCGCGCTGGCGATGATGCCGCCTTCGCCCGTGTAGACCTCGCGCACATGCTTGCCGGCGGGCAGCATGGTAACCACCACCTCGGCCCCGGCCGCCGCGGCGCCGGGACCCGCGGCGACGGTGGCGCCCGCGTCGCGCGCGGCGTTGCAGGCGGCCTCCGACAGGTCGAAGGCCAGGACCGAATGGCCGGCCTTCAGAAGGTTGCGCATCATCGGCGCACCCATGTTGCCGAGCCCGATAAAGGCGACAGTCGCCATGGCGTTTCCCCCTTGTTTCCATGCCATCCGGCGTTGGCCGCCGGCGGCTTTCAGCGTTCCGCAAAAGCCCTCAGCCGCCCCGTTCAACCACCCATCAGCTGGCGGGCGATGATGACGCGCATGATTTCGTTGGTGCCTTCGAGGATCTGGTGGACGCGCAGATCCCGGAAATACCGCTCGATCGGGTATTCCTTGATGTAACCGTAGCCGCCGTGCAGCTGCAGCGCCTCGTTCACCACCTGGAAACCGACGTCGGTGGCGAAGCGCTTGGCCATCGCGCAGTGCGTGGTGGCGTCGGGCGAGGCGGCGTCGAGGCTGCTGGCCGCGCGGTGCAGCATCAGGCGCGCCGCGTCCAGTTCCGTCGCCATGTCGGCCAGCTTGAACTGCAACGCCTGGAAGGCGTTCAACGGCTTGCCGAACTGCTTGCGCTCCGTGGTGTAGGCGATGGCCTGCTCCAGGCAGAAGCGCGCACCGCCGATGGAGCAGGCGGCGATGTTCAGGCGCCCGCCGTCCAGCCCCTTCATGGCGATCTTGAAGCCTTCCCCTTCCTCACCGATGCGGTTGGCGACGGGGACGCGGCAGTTTTCGAAGATGACGGCGGAGGTCGGCTGGCTTTTCCAACCCAGCTTGTGCTCCTGCTTGCCGAAGGACAGGCCGGGCGTGCCCTTCTCCACCGCGATGCAGGAAATGCCCTTCGGCCCGGGTTCGCCCGTGCGGACCATGCAGACATAGACGTCGGACGAGCCGCCGCCGGAAATGAAGGCCTTCGACCCGTTCAGGACGTATTGGTCGCCGTCCCGCTCCGCCCGCGTCCGCAGCGAGGCCGCGTCGGATCCGGCGCCGGGCTCCGTCAGGCAATAGCTGGCGAAATGCTCCATGCTCGTCAGCTTCGGCAGGAAGCGCCCGCGCTGTTCCTGGTTGCCGAAACGGTCGATCATCCACGACGCCATGTTGTGGATGGAGATGTAGGCCGCGGTCGACGGGCAGGCCGCCGCCAGTTCCTCGAAGATCACCGCGGCGTCGAGCCGGCCGAGGCCGGATCCGCCGACGTCGTCGCCGACATAGATGCCCGCGAAGCCCAGCGCTGCCGCCTGGCGCAGCGTGTCGACCGGGAAGATGCCTTCCGCGTCCCAACGGGCCGCGTGTGGCGCCATTTCCTGCTGCGCGAAGTCGCGCGCGGTGTCACGGAACGCCTGCTGCTCCTCGGAAAGCGCAAAATCCATGCGCGAACCTCCCCCAGACCGCTCGTGCCCTCGGCACCTTGACCCGGAAACGCTTCGGTCGTTGGCCGTCAGCGGATCTCCGGTTCTCATTCTTGATGCCGAGGAGTATCATGTTGGATACGTGGTGTCCACATCTTGTATACAGAACCGGGCCGGGACGTGTTGCAACAGCGGCACTCCCGTGTTCGGGCTTGGTTTTCCGGCGCTGGACAAGGCGTGGAGAAATGCCGATGAGTGTGGTGCGTTTGCCAGGGCGGCGGAATGCCGCGGATGAGGAAAAGGACACGCTCGGGATGAGCGATCGGATTACCAACAACAAGACGGGCGAAAAGACAGGCGACAGGAAGGGCGTTACGCGCGCCGACGAAGTGCGGCTGGCCATTGAGGAAGATATTTTCCTGGGCCGCCTGCGCCCCGGCACGCGCCTGGACGAGGAAAGCCTTGCGCAGCGCTTCAACATCTCCCGCACGCCGATTCGCGAGGCGATCCTCCAGCTCGTCCACGCCGGGCTGGTGGAAAAGCAGCCGCGCCACGGCGCGGTGGTCGCCTCGCTGAAACTGCACCGCATGGTGCAGATGTTCGAGGTGATGTCGGAGATCGAGGGGCTGTGCGCCCGCTACGCCGCCCGCCGCATGTCGGAGGAGGAGAAGCAGACCCTGAAGCGGCTGCACGAGGCCTCCAAAACGCACATGAAGGCGCGGGAGCTGGACGCCTACTACGCCCTGAACCGGGAGTTCCACGAAGCGGTCCAGGCCGGCAGCCACAACGAGCCGCTCCAGGAAATCGCCCGCGGCCTGTTCGCGCGCCTCGCCCCCTACCGCCGTTACCAGCTGAACCACCCGTCGCGAATCAACGACAGCTACAATGAGCACGACGACGTGGTGGAGGCGATCCTGACCGGCGATCCGGAGGCCGCCTACAACGCCATGCGGCGGCACGTCACCATCCAGATCGATATCTTTGCCGAGTTCGTGTCCATCATGGGCGGCAGCGGAATACAATAGCGCGCCTTTCTGTATACAAAACTGTGGCCCTTCGGACTATCCTGTGCTACATCGACACTCCCGAGTTTGGTGCGCATGGGAGGGAGTGCACATGGCCGACAACGCCACCGCCGCCGCGAGCGACAACATCTTCGACCTCTTCCGCTCCCGCTTCCCGGCGGACCGCAGCCGCCCCTTCGCCGAACTCGATGACGGCCGCACCGTCACCTACGGCGACCTGGAGGAGCGGACCGGGCGCTACGCGCGCCTGCTGGCCGACCTGGGCCTGAAGAAGGGTGACCGCGTCGCGGTGCAGGTCGAAAAGTCGGTCGAGAACATCATCCTCTATCTCGCGACCGTGCGCGCGGGCGGCGTGTATCTGCCGCTGAACCCCGCCTACACCAAGGCGGAGGTCGAGTATTTCCTGACCGACGCCGAGCCGCATGTCTTCGTCGCCAAGCCGGACACGGCCGAAGGTCTGCGCGAGGTCGCCGACAAGGCCAAGGTCGCGCACCTGCTGACGCTGGGCACGAAGGGTGACGGCACCCTGCCGGAACAGGCGGCGGGCAAGAACGCGGACTTCGCGACCGTGCCGGCCACCGCCGACGACCTTGCCGCGATCCTCTACACCTCGGGCACCACCGGGCGTTCCAAGGGCGCGATGATGAGCCACCGGAACCTCGGCTCCAACGCGCTGACGCTGCACAGCTATTGGGGCTTCCAGCCCGGCGACGTGCTG
>JAEZPL010000345.1 GCA_023413605.1 Pseudomonadota bacterium | reverse complement strand
CGGCGCTCTTCGCCAAGTGCGAGGAGAAGCTGGGCTTCGTCCCCAACGTGCTGCGCGCCTACAGCCTGCGCCCGAAGAAGCTGCGCAATTTCGCCATGCTCTACAACGAACTGATGCTGGGCGAGAGCGGCCTGTCGAAGCTGGAACGCGAGATGATCGCGGTCGTCGTGTCCTCCGCGAACCACTGCTACTACTGCCTCGTCGCGCACGGGCAGGCGGTGCGCAAGCTGTCCGGCGATCCGGAACTGGGCGAGATGCTGGTGATGAACTACCGCGCCGCCCCGCTGGACCAGCGCCAGCGCGCCATGCTCGACTTCGCCTGGAAGCTGACGAAGGAACCCTGGACCGTGGGCGAGCCCGACCGCCAAGCCCTTCGCGACGCCGGTTTCGGCGAGGCGGACATCTTCGACATCGCCGACACCGCGGGCTTCTACAACATGTCGAACCGCGTCGCCTCGGCCGTGGACATGATGCCGAACCGCGAATACCACAAACTCGACCGTTGAGGTAAGCTGATACCCTTCCCTGCCCCGCGGGGAAGGGTCCGATCACCGCTGTCTGAAAACCGGAGCCGCCGGGATGCTGAGGTTCATCGTCCGCCTGTTCGCCGTCATCGGCTTTCTCGTCGTGGCCGGCATCGTCACGGCCGTGGTGCTGGTGACGCGGCACGAGCCGGCCCTGCCCGACGCCATCGTGCTCGACCTCGATCTGAAGGGTCCGCTGGCCGAGGCCGGCACCGCCCGGCTCGGCGGCCTCCTGGGGCACGAGACGACCCTGCGCGAGGTGCTGGACACGCTGGAGCGCGGGCGCCGCGACCCGCGGGTGAAGGGTATGCTGGCCCGTTTCGGCGGCGACGGCATCGGCTTCGCCCAGGCGCAGGAGCTGCGCGCCGCCGTCGAACGCTTCCGCGCCTCCGGCCGTTTCGCCATTGCCTTTGCCGAGGCCTACGGGGACAGCGGGTCCGGCAACAAGTCCTACCTGCTGGCCAGCGCCTTCGACGAGGTGTGGCTGCAACCGCTGGGGCTGCTGAGCCTGACCGGCCTGTCGGCGCAAGTCCCCTTTGTGCGCGACGCGCTGGACATGCTGGGCATCCAGCCGCAGCTGATGCAGCGGGAAGAGTACAAGAGCCTGGCCGACACCTTCACCAAGACCGGCTTCACGCCCGCCAACCGCGAGATGACGGAGGCGCTGCTGGGCGACCTGACGAGCCAGGTGGTGGACGGCGTGGCGAAAAGCCGCCGCCTTGCCCCCGACGCCGTCCGCGCCGCCATGGAGCGCGCGCCCCTGCTCGACCAGGAGGCGGTGGAGGCCAAGCTGGTCGACCGGCTGGGCTACGCGGACGAAGCCAAGGCGGAGGCGTTGCGCCGCGCCGGGGCGCCCGCCGGCGCCGACACGGTCGAGCCGAGGGAATATCTGGACATCGCCGGGGCGGCCTACGACAGCGGCCCGACCATCGCGCTGATCCACGCGACCGGCACCATCACCAGCGGCAAGAGCGACAAGCCCGGCGTCGGCGAGGTCACCGCGGGAGCGGAAACCATCGTCCAGGCCATCGAGGACGCCGTGGACGATCCCGATGTGAAGGCGATCCTGTTCCGCATCGACAGCGGCGGGGGCGGCGTCACGGCATCGGAAACGATCCGCCACGCGCTGACCAAGGCGCGGCAGTCCGGAAAGCCGGTGATCGCCAGCATGGGCGACACGGCGGCGTCCGGCGGCTATTGGATCGCGCTGGCGGCCGAACGGATCGTCGCCTCGCCGGGCACCATCACGGGGTCCATCGGCGTCGTCGCCGGCAAGATGTCCCTGAACGGGCTGTCGGACCGGCTGGGCGTCCACTGGGGCATCGTCGACACCGCCCGCAACGCCGGCATGTGGTCGCCGCTCCGCCCCTTCTCCCCCAGCGAGGAGGAGCGGCTGGCCGCCCTGATCGACGCCAGCTACGCCACCTTCCTGTCCCGCGTGGCCGAAGCCCGGCACCTGACGCCCGAACAGGCGCGGGCCGCGGCCAAGGGCCGCGTCTGGACGGGCGCGCAGGCGCGCCAGCTTGGGCTGGTGGACGATCTCGGCGGCGTGGAAGCCGCGCTGGATCTGGCCAAGCAGGCGGCGAAGCTGCCCGTCGACGCACCGGTCACCCTGACCACCTTCCCGAGGCCGAAGTCGGTGATCCAGGAGATCCGCGACATCGCATCCGGCAAGGGCGACTTCGTCGAGGCGGCGATGATGCTGGCCGAGCTGCGGCCGATGCTGAACCAGCTCGCTCCATTGCTCCAGGCCGCCCGTTCCGGCGAGGTGCAGGCGCAGATGCCGCCGCTGATGTTGGGGCGCTGAGTTTGGACGGTTCTGGGATTGGCCCAATTCCGGTTGCAGAGCAACCTCGCGCGCCGCAAAGCCCCCTCCCGCTGCGATGGCACGGGAGGGGGGAAGGCGCGGTGCCGGTCAGTGACGCGTGGTCAGGCTGGCCGAATAGAGCAGGAAGAGTGAGCTGGCGTTCAAACGGCTTTCGCTTTCCAAATAGCTCTGGAACCCTGGCGAACAGATCAGCCGCGCGATCTCGTCTTTCGAAAAGACCGGCAAAAATGGATTGTTCGACAGTTCCTCATAGGCAGCCCTCGCCACTAGTCTCAGGCTAGGCGGAATCGCCGCGATATATCGGTCGAGGGCACATTCGTCCTCACGCTCCATCTGGCGCACTCCTTTCCCACATTTTTGAAGATTAGTGGCTACGGAATGAAGATTGCTCAAACGGTCAATCGCGTAAAGCGACATGAGTCGGCGAAGTAGCAAATCCTGCACAGTGTTGTGCAGACATCACATTATACCTTTTAGGTAAGACAACCGGAAAGAGCCTGTGTCGTCTTTCCGCGTTGGCGAGAAAACCCTTTGTTATCAATGAACAAAGACCGCGGGGAAAGCCTTGTCGGTGCAGACCGCCGGGTTTTCGGCTTGGCTCTCCGCAACGTATGATGCGCAATGCCACACCGAATTTTGCGCTTTGGAAGTCCGTTCCGCCTCCAGCGGGGCATTTTTACTGCCGTCTTCTGAAAAAAGTCAGATCAACACAGCCGACAGACATATGCATATTGGAATGAAAGATTTTCATGGATTCATTCAAAATAAGAGAACCATGATCTTTTTTCTTCCCCAAACGGATGGGTTTTATCTGTGTTGACCCATTTATGTAGTTCATATATAGCCAAACGATCTCGTGCGATCACACCTCAGTCATCAGGTCGCCGGCGCGCGTTTGCCCATGGAAGGTTTGATTGTTCCCTTCGCGCGACGATATTCCATCCCGCAAGAATCCGATCCCGTAATTCCCGAACGCATCGTGCAGCCTGACGACAACGACATCACAACTCCCGACGAAACGCCCTCACCTCCGGCTGAGGAGGCCGGAGAGTTTTCCCCCAAAGCCGGTGGGGAGCGCGCCTGCTGCATCGTCGGGATCGGCGCGTCGGCCGGCGGGCTGGAGGCCTTGCAGCGCTTCTTCGACCATGTGCCGGGCGACAGCAACCTGGCCTATGTGGTCGTCCAGCACCTGTCGCCGGTCCACAAGAGCCTGATGGTCGACCTGCTGAGCAAGCACACCTCGATGACGGTGGTGCAGGCCGCGGACGGCATGGCGGTGGAACGCAACACCGTCTATCTGCTGCCGCCGGCCAAGCACCTGTCCATCGACGACGGCCGGCTGCGCCTGACCGCCAAGGATGCGGGCAGCGGCATGAGCCTGCCCATCGACATCTTCTTCACCGCGCTGGCCCAGGACCAGGGGCCGCTGGCCATGGGCGTGGTGCTGTCGGGCACGGGGTCGGACGGCACGCGGGGCCTGCTGGCCATCAAGTCGGCCGGCGGTTTCGTCGCCGTTCAGGATCCGGAAACCGCGCAGTTCGACGGGATGCCGCGCAGCGCGCTGGCCACCGGGCAGGTGGACGCGACCCAGCCCCCGGACAAGCTGCCCCCCATCCTGATCGAGCACGCGCGCAAGGCGCTGACCCGCGCCCGTCCGCCCCACACCACGGCCGCGCGCGACAAGGGCAGCGATCCGCTGGGCCAGATCGTGGCGGCCATCCGGTCGGTCACGGGCGTCGATTTCTCGCACTACAAGCTGGCGACACTGCTGCGCCGGATCGAACGGCGGATGCACACGGCCGGCCTGACCTCGATGGACGAGTATGCGGCCCTGCTGCGCCGGAACAGCGCCGAAACCGTCAATCTCTACAAAGAGATGCTGATCGGGGTCACGCGCTTCTTCCGCGACGAGTCCGCCTTCGGCGCGCTGTCCGAGAAGGCCATCCCGTCGCTTCTGGCGAACCGCGGCCATTCCGACATCGTGCGCGTCTGGGTCTGCGGCTGCGCCACCGGCGAAGAGGCCTACTCCATCGCCATCCTGTTCGCCGAGGCGCAGGAGCGGATGGGCCGGCACATCGACGTCAAGATATTCGCCACCGACATCGACCAGGACAGCATCGAAATCGCCAGCCTGGGCGAGTACCCGCGCACGATCGCCGAGGACGTGTCGCAGGAACGGCTGGCCCGCTTCTTCTCGCTGCGCGGTGACAAGTATGTGGTCTCGCGCGACATCCGCCGCATGGTGGTGTTCGCCGTCCACAACATCATGCGCGATCCGCCCTTCACCAAGATCGATCTGGTCAGCTGCCGCAACCTGCTGATCTACATGGACGCCCCGCTGCAGCGGAAGGTGCTGAGCCTGTTCCAGTACGCGCTGCGGCAGAACGGCTTCCTGTTCCTGGGCACCAGCGAGACGCTGGGCGAACTGTCGGCGGAGTTCCACACGCTCGACAGCCGGAACAAGCTTTTCCAGAGCCTGCGGGCCGGGTCGCACCGGCTGTCGCGCCTGCTGGTCCCCACCGTGGCGGCCCCGATGACCCGGCACGGCGACGACGCCATGGGCCACGCGCAGGAGGAAGGGGCCGCCATCGACGAGGCCATCGGCACGTTGATGAAGGCCTATGTGCCGCCCAGCCTGCTGGTCAACGACCAGATGAACATCATGCACGTCTTCGGCGACGCCTCGGGCATCCTGAAGGTGCCGGCCGGCGAGGCCACGCTGAACGCGCTGAAGCTGCTGCCCTCCTCCGTGTCCATGGTGGTGGGCACCGCGCTGACGCGCGCCTTCCGTTCCGGCGAGGAGTTCGCGCTGTCCAACATACCGGTGAAGGACCGGGAGGGGTTGCCGGCCGTCAGCCTGCGCGTGAAGCCCTTCGTGCTGCGCAAAACCGGGCGGCGCTTCGCGCTCGTCCTTCTCGACCCGGCCAGCCCGATGCTGCCGGTGCCGGACAGCGAGTTCGACTTCAACGCCGACGCCGCCGAGCGCATCCGCGGGCTGGAACAGGAGTTGATGTCGCGCGGCGAAAACCTTCAGGCGACCATCGAGGAACTGGAGACCGCCAACGAGGAACTCCAGGCCACCAACGAGGAACTTCTCGCCTCCAACGAGGAGCTGCAAAGCACCAACGAGGAATTGCAGTCGGTCAATGAGGAGCTGTACTCCGTCAACTCCGAGTATCAGGCGAAGGTGGAGGAGTTGACCGAGGTCACCAACGACCTGGACAACCTGCTGCGCTCCACCGAGATCGGCACGATCTTCCTCGACGGCGGCATGGTGATCCGGCGCTTCACCCCGGCGGCGGCGCGCTTCATCAACATCATCCCGCGCGACGTCGGACGGTCCATCACGCACCTGTCCACCAACATCGACTACCCGGATTTCCTCAAGGACATCGGGTGGGTGTTCGAGAACCACAGCCCCATCGAACGCCATGTGCGGGTGCGGGACGAACGCTGGATCCAGACGCGCATCCTTCCCTATCTGACCGACAAGAATCAGGTCGCGGGCGTCGTCGTCACCTTCGTGGACGTCACCGCGGCCAAGTCCGCGGAACACCGGTTGCAAACCGTGCTGGACAGCCTGCCGGAGCATGTGGCGGTCATCGATTCCGATGGCGTGATCACCATGGTCAACGACGCGTGGCGCTCCTTCGGCGAGAACAACGGTGCGCGCGCGCTGGAACGTTGCGGGGTCGGAACCAATTATCTCGACGTTTGCGCCGCCCAGGAAGGGGTGGACGGCGAGGACATCGCCCGCGCCGTGAACGAAGGGCTGCGCAAGATCCTGGCCGGCGAGATCGGCCACTTCACGATCGAATACCCCTGCCATTCGGACAGGGAGGAGCGCTGGTTTATGATGCACGCGTGTCGCTTGAACGAGTCGGCCGGAGGCGCGGTGGTGAGCCACATCAACATCACCAACCGCAAGCTGATGGAGTTGCGGCTGAGCGGTCATCGGACCACCGGCAAGCCTCAAGGGGATGCCGCCCAAGGGAATGCCGCCAGGGAGAACGCCACCGGAGGGGCGGCGTGAGCAACATCCTGAACGACCGATTGCGCCGGCGCGCCGAGCAGGCGCTGAACGACGGCGGGTTCGAGGGAGCCGAGCTTCCGGCGACCACGCTCAAGGAACTCGTCCACGAGCTGTACGTCCACCAGGCCGAACTGGAAATCCAGAACGAGGAACTGCGCACAGCCCAGCAGGCGCTGGAAGCGTCGCGCATCCAGTATCTGCAGCTGTTCCAGTCCGTGCCGCTGGCCTGCTTCACCGTCAACGCCGCCGGCATCGTGTGCGAGGCCAACGCCGCGGCGGAACGCCAGTTCGGCATGCCGATGCGCCGCCTGAAGGGCCGCCCGCTGACGCTGATGGTGGATTCGCTGGACCACGGGCGCCTGTTCACCGCGCTGACCCGCCTGCGCGACTCCGGCCAGTGGACGCGCCAGGAATACACGTTCGTCGGGGCGCACGGGCTGATCGACGGCCTGACCGACGCGCGCGTCGTGAACCTGGACGACGGCGACAAGGGCGACGTCCTGCTGACCATCACCGACGTGACCGAGCGCAACGTCTGGGTCAGCGAGCTCCAATCCGCCCGCGACGAGGCCGAGCGCGCCCGCGCCGCCTACCACCACATCCTGCAATCGGTCGCCGACGGGCTGTTCGGCCTGGACGCGTCCGGCACCATCACCTTCGTGAACGCGGCGGCGCAGGCCATGACCGGCTTCGACACCACCGATCTGGTGGGCGGCCTCATCTCCACGCTGATCAACGCGCCCGCTTCGGACAAACCTGGTTCGGACGGCCATGGTGCGGACAACGACGGCCCGATGAACGCGGTGGCCCTGGCGCTTGCCGACGGGCATGTCCGGCAGGTCGCCGACGCGCGGCTGCGCCGCCGGGGCGGCGGCTCGTTCGTGGCGGAACTGACGGTTTCCCCCATCCTCCAGCAGGGGCGCATCACCGGCGCCGTCGTCGCCTTCCGCGACGTCACCGCGCGCCGCGCCGCCGAGGAAGCGCTGACCGTCAGCGAACGGCGTCACCGCACCCTGGTTCAGTCGCTGAACGAAGGGCTGGCGATGCGCTCCGTCGACGGGACGGTCCAGGTCGCCAACAGCATGGCGGAACGCATGATGGCCGGCCCGGCCGGCGTGCTGCTCGACCCCCGCGCGAAGCCCTTCAACACGCGCACGCTCGGCGACCGGGTGACGACCGCGGGCGGGCGCCGCTTCATCGGCGCCGACGGCGCGCGCCTCAGCGGGCTGCCGCCGGCCGCCCAGGCGGCGGAGACCGGCAAGCCGGTGATCGAGCAGATCGTCGGCATCGCCGAAGGCGACGGCGCCGCGGCCCCCACGCGCTGGCTGCGCGTTTCCAGCCACCCGGTGCTGAACACCGACGGCAAGGCCGAGGCGGTGGTCACCAGCGTGTCCGACATCTCGGCCATCAAGTCGATGGAGCGCGACCTGAACGTCGCGCTGGACGCCAAGGAACGCTTCATGGCCGCGGCCAGCCACGATCTGCGCCAGCCGGCGCAGGCGCTGATGCTGCTGTCCGGCCTGCTGCTGAAGGAACCGATCCCCGACGAGGCGCGGCGGATCGCCAGCCAGCTGCGCGACACGGTGATCTCGCTGGGCGGGCTGCTCGATTGCCTGCTGGACATCTCCAAACTGGAAGCGGGGCTCGTCTCCCCCGAGGTCGGCGTGGTGGACATCGGCGCCATCATGGAACGAATGCACGGGGAGTTCGCCACCGTCGCCGGGTCCTCCGGGCTTGTCCTGCGCACGGTTCCGGCGCGGCTGACGCTGCGCACCGACGGCGGGCTGCTGGAACGCGTGCTGCGCAACCTGCTGACCAACGCCATCCGGTATACGCGCCGGGGCCGCATCCTGTTCGGCGTGCGGCGGCGCGGCGGCACCCTGCGCATCGAGGTCTGGGACACCGGCATCGGCATCGCCGAGAACCAGATCGACCGCATCTTCCAGGACTTCTATCAGGTCGGCAACGCCGCCCGCGACCGGCGGGAAGGGCTGGGCATGGGGCTGAGCATCGCCAAGCGGCTCGTCCACATGCTGGGCGGCACCATCGACGTCACCTCGCGCCTGGGCCAGGGATCCTGCTTCGCCGTCACCCTGCCGATGGCCGTCGTGGCCGATGCTCGGGCCGGCTTCGGCGCCGCCACCGCGGAGGACATGACCGATGGCGCCGACGGCGCCGGGGCCGAGGTGCTGCTGGTGGAGGACGACGCGGTGATCCGCATGGCCCTGTCCCTGATGCTGGAGGGTTGGGGCTACCGCGTGACGGACGCCGGGTCGGTGGCGGAGGCGCTGGAGCTTCTCGACGGCAATCTGGTGCCCGACCTGGTGCTGACCGACTACCGCCTGCCGGACGGCGACACGGGGCTGATGCTGATGGACACGCTGCGCCGCCGCATCGGCCGCGACCTGCCCGGCGTGCTGCTGACCGGCGACACCTCGTCCGACCGGCTGCGCGAGGCGGCCGGCGCGCAGTGCGCCCTTCTGCACAAGCCCATCCAGCCGCAAGACCTGCGCCGCATCGTGGAGGCCAGCCTGCGGAACGGTCGGGCCGATGCCCGTCCCCCATCACCGGCGGAGGGATGACGGCTACGGCCTTTCCAGATCCATCCGGGTGGCTTCCTTCAGGCGGTCGAGGCGCTCCTGCGCCTCGACGCGGCCATAGGGACCTTCGACATCCATCCCGAAGCTGACGTAGAAGCCATCGACCTGCGCGATGTGCGTGCCGATGGGCAGATACTCGTCCGACGGTTCATCGTTCCCGACGATCGCACCGTTCCGTATTTCCACGATGTGTGCCATGTCCGAAGCCCCCGCCGCGGATGGGTGTTGCCATTCGCGATCAACGGGCACGGCGAAGGTATGGTTCCGTCACCTCGGTTGTGCGAGCCGGTCGAGGCGCAGCCGCTGGCGCGCGTCGCTCAACCGGCGCACCGCGGCCAGCGTCGCGACCAGCACGCCCAGGCCGGTCGCCCCGGCAATCAGGAACATGATGAGGATCTGGTACTTCACCGCCTCGCTCGGGTCGATGCCGGACAGGATCTGGCCCGTCATCATGCCCGGCAGCGACACCACCCCGGTGGCGGCCATGCTGTTGATGGTCGGCATCAGCCCGGTGCGCAACGCGTGGCGCAGCACCGGCCGCAACGCCGTCCACAGCGTGCGGCCGAGCGCCAGTTGCGCCTCGATGGCCGCGCGTTCCCGCACGGCGGCGGAGGTCAGCGTGTTGAGGGCGAGGCTGACGCCGCTCATCGCGTTTCCCAGCACCATGCCCAGCAACGGAATGGCGTAACGCGCGTCCCACCAGGGGTCCGGGCGGATCGCCGTGGTCAGGGCCAGCATCATGACCAGCATGGCCGCGAAGCCCACCGCTCCGGTGCCGATCCCGTACGCCCACCAGCCGACCAGCCGCCGTTCCTGCCGGGCCATCGCCTCCTGCCCGGCGAACAGCAGCATGACCACCGCCGCCGCCAGGGTCAGCCAGGGCGATTCCAGCGCGAACAGCTGCTTCAGCACCAGCCCGACCAGCGACAGTTGCACCACCATGCGCACCGCGGCGATGGCCAGCGGCCGTTCCAGCCCCAGCGCCATCCGCACCGACAGCCCGCCGTTGACGAGCAGCAGCAGCGCGGCCAGGGCAAGGTCGCTGTAGTGAAGGGGGATCAGAGGCACCTTATACGTTCCTCACCTCGCCGGCCTCGACATGCAGGCGGCGCTTCGCCAGGCGGTCGGCCTGGACGGGGGAATGGGTGACGATCAGCACGGCCACCCCGCGCGCCATCTCCTCCCGCAGCACCGCCTCCACCAGCGCCGTGGCGTCGAGGTCGAGCGCGCCGGTCGGCTCGTCGAGCAGAAGCACGCGCGGTTCCTGGACCAGCGCGCGGACCAGCGCCAGCCGCTGACGCTCCCCCGTGGACAGGCGCGCGACGAGCCAGTCCAGCGCCCCGCCCGGCAGGCCCAGCGCCTCGATGAGGCCGACCGCCTTATCCGGTGCCGCGAAGTGATCGCCGACGCGGTCGGCCCACCAGCCCGATTCGGCGGCGAGGTAGGTGACGCGGCGGCGCCATTCCGGCGCCGGCATGCCGTCGCGCGGCGCACCATCCAGCCGCACGTCGCCGTCCGAGGGATCGAGGTCGGCCACGGCGCGCAGCAAAACGGACTTGCCCGCCCCCGACGGCCCCTGCACGGCCACGCATTCGCCGGCGTCCACATGGAAGGAGGCCGGCTTCAGCACGCTGTTGCGCAGCCTTTCAACGGTCAGCATGGGTCTTCGTCGTCTGCATCGGGGTCGGCAGCGGAGTCGGCAGCGGAGTCGGCAGCGGGCGGGAAACACTTGTTCCCGCTCACTGTTGCGACATTAGCAGCCATTCGCAGCGGAGTCCTTGCGCAGCGCGCGCCGGGGGCTATGGTGTGCGCGAATCAATTTCCGCTCGAACCACAAAGCCGAGCCATGACCGACCGTACCGCCGCTCAGCCCACCGAGCACGCCGAACACGCCGTCTTCACGCACAAGGAAATCCTTCGGGTGTTCAGCGGCGTGGCCCTTGCCATGCTGATGGCGGCGATGGACCAGACGATCGTCGCGACGGCGCTGCCGACCATGGCCAACGACCTGGGCAGCCTGGACGACCTGCCCTGGGTGGTGACCGCCTATCTGCTGGCCTCCACCTCCACCACGCCGATCTACGGCAAGCTGAGCGACCTGTACGGCCGCAAGCGCATCCTGCAGATCGCGATCTTCCTGTTCCTGATCGGGTCCGTCCTGTGCGCGGTGGCGCAGACCATGGGGCAGCTGATCCTGTTCCGGGCGGTCCAGGGGCTGGGCGGCGGCGGGCTGATGGCGCTGGCCTTCACCATCATCGGCGACGTGGTCGCCCCGCGCGAACGCGGGCGCTATCAGGGCTACATCGGCGGCGTCTTCGCGCTGGCCAGCGTGGCCGGGCCGCTGCTGGGCGGCATCTTCACGGAAAAGCTGAGCTGGCATTGGATCTTCCTGATCAACCTGCCGCTGGGCGCCGCGGCGCTGGCCATGACCAGCCGGGCGCTGGGGCGCCTGCCCGCCGGCCGCGCGCAGCCGAAGATCGACTATCTGGGTGCCGCCCTGCTGATGGGAACGGTGACGGCCCTTCTGTTCGTCGTGTCGCGCGGCGGGGTGGTCGTGCCCTGGACCTCCCCGACCATCCTCGGCCTCGCGGCGCTCGGCGTCGCGATGCTGGTCGCCTTCCTGGTTCACGAGCGGCGGGTGGAGGAACCCATCCTGCCGCTGCACCTGTTCCGCCATCCGGTCGTCGCCATCGCCAACCCGGTGGTGGCGGTGTCGGCCATGGTGCTGTTCGCCGGCATCGTCTTCCTGCCCCTGCGCCTGCAACTGGTGCGCGGGGAGAGCGCCACGACGTCCGGCCTTCTTCTGCTGCCGCTGGTGCTGGGCATGGTGCTGGGGGCCGGCGGCGGCGGCCGCCTGATCGCGCGGACCGGCCGCTACAAGGC
>JAEZPL010000333.1 GCA_023413605.1 Pseudomonadota bacterium | reverse complement strand
CGCCTGCCCCGCCCCGATTGGATCGGAACAGGCAAATCCGGCGTGGACGATCGTCGGCGGCTTGTGGAGCCGGCCACAGCGGGTGGCGGCACAAGCGTTCAGGATACGGGCTACGCCATAGACCCTGACCTTGCCGCAACAGGCATTGCCGCTCCAGGAGCCGCCATCATGAACGTCGTTCCGTTCTCCCGCGCCCGCTTCAGCCCCGCCGACATCGGCCATTTCAACGAGATTGCCCTGCCCCGCCTCGCCGATGGCCGGTGGACCGCAATCGCCCGCTTATCCGGCCCGTGGGGCGACCGCATCGATGTGACCGTCACCAGCCGCTCCGCCCCGGCATTCACCTTCGAGCGCGACAAGGACGGCGCCTATTCCCTGTATTTCCACGATCGGGCCGGGACCGTGCGCATCGGTGGAGGAAACACCGCCGCCGATTGCCTGTCGATCTGGTCCAGCGCATCGTGCCGCCGCGTCCGGGCGCGGGGTGCTGCGTAACGCGGGCGTCGCCCCGCCGCCCTCCGATCCATCCTCCCTTCCCCACCGCCATCCCCTCACCCCCGACCATGGTCGGGGATGACGCGAATGGTTGGCCTGCCTCACTATCCGCCCACAAACAATAGGCGGAGGTCTCCGGCCTCCGTTGGGGAATGGGAGGATTCAAGAGACATGGCCTACGCAGCAACGGCGGGCTCCGCCAGCCCAGCCATGACGCGCGAGGAGCGGAAAGTCATCTTCGCCTCGTCGCTCGGCACCGTTTTCGAATGGTACGACTTCTACCTCTACGGCTCGCTCAGCGCCGTCATCGCCAAGCAGTTCTTCTCGGGCGTCAACCCGACGGCGGCCTTCATCTTCGCGCTGATGGCCTTCGCCGCGGGCTTCGCCGTGCGCCCCTTCGGCGCGCTGTTCTTCGGCCGGCTGGGTGACCTGATCGGGCGCAAGCACACCTTCCTCGTCACCATCCTGATCATGGGCCTGTCCACCTTCATCGTGGGCATCCTGCCGAACTACGCCGCCATCGGCATCGCCGCCCCGATCATCCTGATCATCCTGCGCCTTCTCCAGGGCCTTGCGCTCGGTGGTGAATACGGCGGTGCGGCCACCTATGTGGCGGAGCATGCGCCGAACGGACGCCGAGGCGCCTACACCTCCTGGATCCAGACCACCGCGACGCTGGGCCTGTTCCTGTCGCTGCTGGTCATCCTGGGCTGCCGCGTGTCCATGTCGGCCGAGGACTTCGACTCCTGGGGCTGGCGCATTCCGTTCCTGATCTCGATCGTGCTGCTGGGCATCTCGGTCTGGATCCGGCTGATGCTGAACGAAAGCCCGGCCTTCAAGCGCATGAAGGAAGAGGGCAAGGCCTCCAAGGCGCCGCTGACGGAATCCTTCGGCCAGTGGAAGAACCTGAAGGTCGTGCTGCTGGCCCTGTTCGGCCTCGTCGCCGGCCAGGCGGTGGTCTGGTACACGGGCCAGTTCTACGCCCTGTTCTTCCTGACCCAGACGCTGAAGGTGGATGCACAGGCCGCCAACCTGATGATCGCCGCCGCGCTGCTGCTCGGCACGCCCTTCTTCGTCATCTTCGGCATGCTGTCCGACCGCATCGGCCGCAAGCCGATCATCATGGCCGGCCTGCTGCTGGCCTGCCTGACCTACTTCCCGCTGTTCAAGGGCATCACCCACTTCGCCAACCCGGCGCTGGAACAGGCCGTCGCCACGTCCCCGGTCGTGGTCGTCGCCGACCCGAACGAGTGCTCCTTCCAGTTCAACCCGGTCGGCACCAGCCAGTTCACCACCTCCTGCGACATCGCCAAGAGCGCCCTGGTGAAGCGCGGCATCCCCTACACCAACGAGGCCGCGCCGGCCGGAACGATCGCGCAGATCAAGGTCGGCAGCACGGTCATCCCGTCCTACTCCGCCACTCCGGCGACCAACACGACGGTCAACCTCGGCCACGGCCCGAGCGCGGCCGCCGCCCCGACCGACGCCAAGGCCGCCGGCGCCGCCTTTGAAAAGGGCGTGGGCGACGCGCTGAAGACCGCCGGCTACCCGGCCAAGGCCGACCCGGCCAGCATCAACTACACCATGACGGTGCTGCTGCTGACCGTGCTGGTCATCTACGTGACGCTGGTCTACGCCCCCATCGCGGCCATGCTGGTCGAGATGTTCCCGACCCGCATCCGCTACACCTCCATGTCGCTGCCCTACCACATCGGCAACGGCTGGTTCGGCGGCTTCCTGCCGACGACCTCCTTCGCCATCGTGGCGGCCACCGGCGACATCTACTCGGGCCTCTGGTACCCGATCGTCATCGCCGCGGCGACCCTGGTGATCGGCATGCTGTTCATCCGCGAAACCAAGGACCTGGACATCCACCACCACGACTGATCGCCCCCGCAAAGCCCTTCTCCCCTTTGCGGGAGAAGGGTTTGGGATGAGGGATCGTTACCGCGACAGATTTCCTTCCGGCATTCGCCGGTTGCCACCCTCGCCCCAACCCCTCTCCCCTCAGGGGAGAGGGGCTTTTGCGCTGTAAAACGGCCTTTTATCCGGGCCTCGGCAGGCCCAATAATTCAGTTGCTGAAATACATAGGGCAGCGGGGCGCATGGAGAGTTGGTTCATCCTGGCGGTGTCGCTCGCCTATCTGGCGTCGCTGTTCGCCATCGCCTGGTACGGCGACCGCACCGCCGTTGCCCTGGGGGAGCGGCGGACACCGATTCTGTACGCGCTCAGCCTCGGCGTCTACTGCACGTCCTGGACCTTCTACGGCGCGGTCGGGCGGGCGGCGACCGGGGGTTTCTATTTCCTGCCGATCTACATCGGACCCATCGTGATGGTCGGGCTCGGCTGGCCCGTGCTGGCCCGCATCGTGCGGCTGGCGAAGTCCGAGAACGTGGTCTCCATCTCCGACTTCCTGTCCGCCCGCTATGGAAAGAGCCAGGGGCTGGCGGCGCTGGTCACCGCCACGGCGGTCATCGGGCTGCTGCCCTACATCGCGCTGCAGATGAAGGCCATCACCATCAGCTTCGAGGCGCTGGCCGGTGCGGCCCTGGGGGTGGAGGCCACACAGCTGCCGGGCGGGACGACGGTGCTGGTCGCCTTTCTGATGGCGGCCTTCGCCATCCTGTTCGGCGTCCGCAGCATCAGCGCCAACGAGCACCACCGCGGCCTGATGATGGCCATCGCGGCGGAATCCATCGTGAAGCTGGCCGCGGCGCTGGCGGTCGGCGGCTTCATCGCCTTCGCCGTCTTCGGCGACCCCGTGGGCTTCATGGAGGCCGTGGAGGCCCATCCCGGATTCCTGGAGACGATCAGCCTCGGTTCCCTCGGGCCGGACTGGTGGGTGGCCTGCCTGCTGTCGGCGCTGGCCATGCTGTGCCTGCCGCGCCAGTTCCACGTCGCGGTGGTGGAGAACACACACGCGGGCGACATCAAGACCGCCGCGCGGCTGTTCCCGGCCTACCTGATCGTCATCAACCTGTTCGTGCTGCCGGTGGCGCTGGCCGGGCTGATGCTGTTCCCGGACGGCGGCAGCAACGCCGACACCTTCATGGTGTCGATCCCCCGGCACGAGGGCTGGCCCTGGCTGGCGCTGATCGCCTTCATCGGCGGCCTGTCGGCGGCCACCAGCATGATCCTGGTCGAGATGGTGGCGCTCAGCACCATGATCTGCAACGACATCGCCGTGCCGCTGCTGATGGCGATGCGCCCGAACGACCGCCGCCTGCGGGAGAATCCGGCCCCGGTGCTGCTGGCCGTGCGTCGGTCGGCGGTGATCGCCGTGCTGGTGCTGGCCTACGGCTGCTACCGGCTGATCGGGTCGGCCTTCCCGCTGGCGACCATCGGCCTGATGTCCTTCACCGCGGTGGCGCAGTTCGCCCCGGCCCTGCTGGGCGGGCTGGTCTGGACGCGGGCGACGAAGGTGGGCGCCTTCGGCGGCATCTGCGCCGGCTTTCTCGGCTGGGCCTACACGATGCTGCTGCCCTCCTTCGCCGACGCCGGCTGGCTGGCGGCGGACGCGCTGCGCGCCGGGCCGTTCGGCCTGTCGGGCCTCAGCCCCGTGGCGCTGGCCGGCCTGACCGGCATCGACCCGCTGACCAACGCCGTGCTGTGGAGCCTCGGCCCCAACCTGCTGGTCTTCGTCGGCCTGTCGCTGCTGACCACGCCCTCCGCGCTTGAGGTGCGGCAGGCCGCGCGCTTCGTCCAGCTGCGCCGCGGGCCGGAGGAGGAGGCGCACGGTCCCAAGGCCGCCACGCTGGCCGATCTGCACGACCTCGCCGTCCGCTACGTCGGGCAGGCCAAGGCCGACGCCGTCTTCCAGCGCCTGATCGCCGCGCGGGAGCGATCCGCCGACGGTTTCGGCCGCGCGCTGATGCTGCGCAGCGACAACGACGCGATCCACGCGACGGAACGGCTGCTGGCCGGCGCCGTGGGCACCGCGTCGGCGCGGGTGGTGGTGGCGGGCCTGCTGTCCGACCGCCACCTGTCGCGCACCGACGTCCGCTCCATCATCGACGACGCCTCCCGCGCGATCCTGAAGCAGCACGAGCTGCTGCGCGCCACCGTGGAGAACATCAGCCAGGGCATCGGCGTGTTCGACGAGGAGTTCCGCGTCGGCACCTGGAACCGCCGCTTCGAGGTGCTGCTCGACCTGCCGGACGGCTTCGTCCAGGTCGGCACGTCGCTGGAGGAGATCGTCCGCTTCAACGAGCAGCGCGGGGAGTACGGCCGCAACGGCGAGATCGAGACGCTGCTCGCCCGCCGGTCCGACCCGCGCCGGCAAGGGCGCCCGGACGTCTACCTGCGCGAGCGGCCGGACGGCACGGTGTTGGAAATCGCCACCAACCCCATGCCGGGCGGCGGCTTCGTCGCCGTCTACACCGACGTGACCGAGCAGCACCGCGCCGCCGCCGCCCTGCGCGAGGCCAACGAGGGGCTGGAGCGCCGGATCGCCGAACGAACCCGCGCGCTGGCCGAGGCCAAGGCGGAGGCCGAGCGTGCGAACCAGAGCAAGACCCGCTTCCTGGCCGCCGCCGGGCACGACCTGATGCAGCCGCTGCACGCCGCCCGCCTGTTCCTGGCGGCCCTGGGCGAGCCGTCCGAGAACGCGACCATCGGGCAGATCGACACCTCCCTGCGCTCGGTGGAGCACATCTTGGGCGACCTGCTGGACGTGTCGAAGCTGGACAGCGGCGTGATGCGGCCCAACCCCGCGCCCGTGCGCATCGGCGAGCTGATGGAGCCGCTGATCCAGGAATTCACGGTGCTCGCCGGGCAGCACGGGCTGGCGCTGAAGGCCGTAACGAGCAACGCCACGGTGTGCAGCGATCCGCACCTGCTGCGGCGCATCCTTCAGAACTTCCTGTCCAACGCGGTGCGCTACACGACGCGGGGGAAGATTCTGTTCGGCTGCCGCCGCCGGGGCGATTTCCTGTCAATCGAGGTGTGGGACACCGGCCCCGGCATCCCGCAGGACAAGCAGCGCGAAATCTTCGTGGAGTTCCGCCAGCTCGACGACGGGGTGGACGGGCGCGGCCTGGGGCTGGGCCTCGCCATCGTGGAACGGCTGGCCGGCATCCTCGGCCATTCCATCGCCGTGCGGTCGGAGGTCGGCAAGGGCAGCGGCTTCTCGGTCCTGGTGCCGCTGACCGCGGAACCGGCACCGGTGCGCAGCCTGCCGGTGCCGCGGCGCAGCCGCGACTTCGACGGGGCGCTGGTGCTGTGCGTGGAGAATGAATCGACCATCGCCCAGGCGATGGACAAACTGCTGTCCGGCTGGTCCTGCCACGTCGTCACCGCCGCCACGGTCGAGCAGGCGCTGGCCGCGCTGGACGGCCGGGTGCCGGATCTGATCCTGTCGGATTATCATCTCGGCCGCGGCCTGACGGGGCTGGAGGCGCTGGCGTCCCTGTCCGCGGCCTTCGGCCGCCCGGTTCCGGCCGCGCTGATCACCGCCGACCGCGGCGCCGCCCTGCGGGACGCGGCGAGGGAGGCCGGCTATCCCCTGCTCTACAAGCCGGTGCGGCCCGGCGCGCTGCGGGCGCTGGCCAACCAGCTGCTCATGCAGCGCCGTTCTGGCGATCGGGACGGTCTGATTCGGCCGGCGGGGAGGTAAGGGCAAGCTGGCTTGCCAGCACGGCGGCCTGGGTACGGCTGTGAACGCCCAGCTTGCGCAGGATGGTCGTGACGTGGGCCTTCACCGTCTTTTCGGTCACGTCCATCTCGAAGGCGATCTGCTTGTTCAGCTTGCCGGCGGCGATGCCGGCCAGGACGCGCAGTTCCTTCGGGGTCAGGCCGGCGATGCGCTGCATCGGCGGTGCGCCGTCTTCCCCCACCTCGTCCACCGGAGGCATCCAGATGTCGCCGTCCAGCACCGCCTGAACGGCCTCCGCGATGGCGGCGTTGGGCGCCGATTTCGGCACGAAGCCGGAGGCGCCGCAGTCGATGGCCCGCTGGATGGTCGCCGGCTCCTCCGACGCCGAGACGACCAGCACGGGGATGCCCGCATGGTCGGCGCGCAGGGTCATCAGGCCGATGAAGCCGCTCATCCCCGGCATGTGGAGGTCGAGCACGATCAGGTCCGCCCCGCCGAGATCCGTCAGCAACGGCTCGATCTGGTCGAAGCGGGCCGCCTCGATCACCGTGGCGTCCTCGAAGGCGAGCGTGAGGGTCTGCCGCAGGGCCGACCGCATCAGGGGGTGGTCGTCGGCAACGAGAATGGTCAACGACATGAACGTCCCTCTCCCTATTCCCACTGCTATAGTGGGTGTTTTTATTTTTGAATAGAGAGAAAAAGTTTCAAAATCGTGACCATCGCAGTACAGCTTTGAGCATTAGGACGGTCAGCGTGTTCGAATACCGGGAATCGCCCTGGTTTGGATGCGGCCTTTCTCGGGACGTTCGGATCGCCGCAAAAGCCCGTTTCCCCCTGAGAAGCTCCATGCCTTGAAAAAGCTCGACGCGCCGCCCTACCCCTTTCGGGGCACCACGCTTGCGTCGCTCAGGTCGCAGGCGGGCTAATTTTGCCGCGAGTTCTTGAACCCCAGCCTGGGCATCGCCTCCGCACACTGACCACTCCCTTTGGGCA
>JAEZPL010000329.1 GCA_023413605.1 Pseudomonadota bacterium | reverse complement strand
GGGGGGTGGGGGGGGGGGGGGGGGGGGGGGGGGGGCGGGCCCCCCCCGCTCCACCACGCGGCCCTGCGGCAGGCCCAGGCGCCCGGCGGGCAACACGTCCGCCAGAACCAGCTCGTCTGGCTCGGCGTCGTTGCGGTTGGCCGGCAGGACGATCAATTCGGTCTTGTTGCGCTTGTCGGTCGGGACGATGCGGCCGCCCTCCGGCGCGGGGCGGTAGACGCCCAGAACGCGGCCCACCGTGCCCTCGATGCGGCGGATGGTCCGCGCCTCGTAGAGGCGATCGTTGACGCGGCTGAGCTTCGCCAGAACGCGATCGCCCACACCGAGCGCGGGGTGCCCTTTCCGTTCCGGCATCATGAAGATGCGCGGCGGGTTGCCCTCGCCTGTCCAGGTGAGCGGGCGGGCCATGACCTCGCCATCGGGGTCGACGCCGGTCACCTCCAGCACAGCCACTTCGGGTAGGGACTGCGGCGGGGCGACCCGTTTGCCGCGTCCACGCTCCACCGTGCCGTCGGCTTCCAGTTCCTTCAGAAGGTCCTTCAGGCGCTCGCGGTCGGCGCTGCCGGACAGCTTGAAGGCGCGTGCGATCTCGCGCTTGCCGACCGGGGTCGTGCTTTCGCGGATGAAGGAAAGGATGGTGTCCTTGTCGGGGAAGGTGCCGGGGCGGCGGGGCGTGTCGGTCAAGGGAACCCGGGTCGTCGAAGGGGAAAGGCTTAAGTAAGCCCTGACCGCGGGAAATCCAACCAATTCGCCGCCTTTCGGCCACAAAGCCGCGCCACAACCACCGCAAGCGTGGCGGGAGCACAGTCATGAGGGCGATCGGGGTCGGTGCGCTGTTGGCCGGGCTGGCAACCGCGGCGGCGGTGGGCGCCTATCTGCTCGCCGCGGTTCTGATGTCCCGCGTGGCGGTCGATGGGGAACCGCCGCCTCGGGACGGGGTGGAAATCTTCGTCTGCACGAACGGAGTCCACACCGACCTGGTGCTTCCGGCGGCGACCAAGGCTATGAACTGGACAACGGAACTGCGGCGCAGCGACTTCCCCGGCGCCGATCCGTGGACCACCCATTTCTCCTTTGGTTGGGGTGACCGGGCCTTCTATCTGGAAACCCGCCGCTGGGAGGATTTGAGCCTTTCCACAGCTCTGTCTGCCTTGGTGGGTGGGGGGCCGACGGTGATGCACGTCTACGCGCTCTACACGCCGGCCGGGAGCCCGGACTGCGGCGCCCTGCTGCTGCGGGAGGGGCAGTACCGGGCCTTGGTGGAATACGTGCGGGGCAGCTTCCGGCGCGATGCCGGCGGGGCGGTGATGCCCCTGCGCGGCAGCGGATATGGCCCGACCGACCTGTTCTACGAGGCGGTCGGGCGCTACAGCCCGTTCGATACCTGCAACGAATGGACGGCCAAGGGCCTGCGCGCGGCTGGCGTGACGGTCGGCGCGTGGACGCCGCTGGAGGGCGGCGTCATGCGCTGGGTCCGTTAAGCCCGCTTGCGGGCGGGGGTGGCCTTTTCGTCATCCGCCGCATCGGCCTTTTCGGCCTTCGGCTTTGCGGCGGCCTTCTTCGGAGCCGCCTTCTTGGCGGGCTCCTTCTTGGCGGCTTCCTTCTTTGCCGGGGACGCCTTCGCCTTGGTGGCCTTTTCGGCCTTGGCGGGGGCCTCCGCGCCCTCGGCCGCGGCAGGTTCGGCGTCCTTCGGGGCCTTGCCCTTCTTGGCGGCGTCCTTGGCGGCCTTGGCTTCCAGCAGTTCCAGCGCCTGTTCCAGCGTCACGCCTTCCGGGTCGGTGCCCTTGGGGATGGAGGCGTAGGTGGAACCGTGCTTGATGTAGGGGCCGAAGCGGCCGGAGCCGGTGGTGATCGGCTTCCCGGTCTTCGGGTGGTCGCCCAGCGTCTTGGCCGGAGCCGAGGCCTTCTTGGCGGCACCGGCCAGCAGATCGACCGCGCGGTTGATGCCGATGGCCAGCACGTCGTCGTCCGGCGTCAGCGACTTGTAGACGCTGCCGTGCTTCAGGTAAGGGCCGAAACGGCCGATGCCGGCGCTGATATCCTCGCCCGTTTCCGGGTGCTTGCCGATGGTGCGGGGCAGGGCCAGCAGCTTCAACGCGGTGTCCAGGTCCACGTCGGCCGCGGCCATGCCCTTGGGCAGGGAAACGCGCTTCGGCTTCGGTTCCTCGGACTTGGCTTTCTTCTTGCCCTTCTTCTTGCCGTCGGCGGGCTCCTCCTCCACCACGGGCGGTGCCGCGGGGGCGGGGGCCGGGCCAAGCTGGATGTAGGCGCCGTAGGGGCCGCGCCGCACGGTGACGGGCAGGCTGGTTTCCGGATCGACGCCCAGTTCGCGCGGACCTTCCTGCGCTTCCCCGTTCTCGTCGTTGGCGACGGCGAGCGGCCGGGTGTAGCGGCATTCCGGATAGCGGGAGCAGCCGATGAAGGCCCCCATCTTGCCCAGCTTCAGCCCAAGCCGGCCCTGGCTGCACACCGGGCAGACGCGCGGGTCGTGGCCTGGACCGTTGGTGTTGGCCGGGAAGAAATGCGCGCCCAGTTCCTCGTCCAGCGTGGTCAGCACCTGGGTGATGGTCAGGTCCTTGGTGCCGTCCACCGCGGCGTGGAAGGCACGCCAGAAGTCGCGCAGAACCGTCTTCCAGTCGATCCGCCCGCCGGAAATGTCGTCGAGCTGGTTTTCCAGGTCGGCGGTGAAGTTGTACTCCACGTACCGGTTGAAGAAGTTCTTCAGGAAGGCGGTGACCAGTCGGCCGCGGTCTTCCGGAATGAAGCGCCGCTTGTCCAGCCGGACGTAGTTGCGGTCCTGAAGCACCTGGAGGATGGAGGCGTAGGTGGACGGTCGGCCGATGCCCAACTCCTCCAGCTTCTTCACGAGGCTTGCCTCGGTGTAGCGGGGTGGCGGCTGGGTGAAGTGCTGTTCCGGCGCGATGTCGCCGCGGGACAGGTCGTCGCCCTGCTCCATGGCGGGCAGGCGGCGGTCCTGCTGGTCGCCATCGGCCGCATCGTCGTCGCGGTCTTCCTGATAGACCTTCAGGAAGCCGTCGAAGACCACGACGGAGCCGGTGGCGCGCAGCACCACGTCCTTGGACGGGCTGGCGATGTCCACCGCGACTTGATCCAGGACGGCGCTTTCCATCTGGCTGGCCAGAGTGCGCTTCCAGATCAGCTCGTACAGCCGCAGTTCGTCGTTTTCCAGATAGGCGGCGACCGTTTCCGGCCGGCGGAACAGGTCCGTCGGACGGATGGCCTCGTGGGCCTCCTGGGCGTTCTTGGCGGCGGTCTTGTAGACGCGCGGCTGGTCCGGAACATAGCGCTCGCCCCAATGGGAGCCGATCAGGCTGCGCGCGCCCTCGATGGCCTCCTGCGACAGGCTGACGCCGTCCGTTCGCATGTAGGTGATCAGGCCGACCGTTTCGCCGCCAATGTCCACGCCCTCGTACAGCTTCTGCGCGGTCCGCATGGTGCGGGTGGCGCCGAAGCCCAGCTTGCGCGAGGCCTCCTGCTGCAGGGTCGAGGTGGTGAAGGGCGGGGAAGGGTTGCGGCGGCTCTGCTTGCGCTCCACCGTCGCGACCGTGAAGGCCTGCGGGCGGATCCTCGCCACGGCGGCCTCCGCCGCCTCGCGGGTCGGCAGGGCGAATTTGTCGAGCCGCTTGCCGTCCAACTGGGTGAGCTGCGCCGTGAAGGAGGCACCGCCCGGCGTGGCGAAGCCAACGTCGATGGTCCAGTATTCCTGCGGCTTGAAGACCTCGATCTCCGACTCGCGCTCGCAGATCAGGCGCAGCGCCACGGACTGCACGCGGCCCGCCGAGCGGGAGCCCGGCAGCTTGCGCCACAGCACCGGCGACAGGGTGAAGCCGACGAGATAGTCCAGCGCGCGGCGGGCCAGATAGGCGTCCACCAGTTCCCGCGACACGTCGCGCGGTGCTTCGAGCGCGGCCTTCACCGCACTCTTGGTGATCTCGTTGAAGGTGATGCGCTGGACCTTGGTGTCGTCGATCAGGCGCTTTTCGCGCAGCAGTTCCGACAGGTGCCAGGCGATGGCCTCCCCTTCGCGATCCGGGTCGGTTGCGAGATAGACGCGGTCGGCGTTCTTGACGGCCTTGGCGATCTCGTCGATATGGCGCTTGGAGCGGTCGCCCAGCTCCCAGTCCATGGCGAAATCCTCGTCCGGACGCACCGATCCGTCGCGCGCCGGAAGGTCGCGGACATGGCCGAAACTGGCCACCACGGTGTAGTCCGAGCCAAGGTATTTGTTGATGGTTTTCGCCTTGGCCGGCGATTCGACGATGACGACGTTGCTGCCCGGCAAGAGTCCGCGCCCCTGAATGTGCCTTTACCAATACGCAGGTGGTGCGGAACGGGATCAGATCAGGTTCACCTGATTCCCCGGCTGGCGCTGGACCCGGCCCGCAAGCTCAAGTTCCAGCACGACGGTCAACACCACCGGTGCGGACAATTGGCACCCGCGGACGAGTTCGTCAATGGCAACCGGCGAGGGGGAGAGGTTTTCCAGCACCACGGTGCGCGCGCGCTCCAGTTCCGGCTCGGTCGGCGGGGTGGGGCGCGGAGCCGCGAACAGGTCGCCCTGTCGTTCCCGCAACGCGGGTGGGGCGAAGCTTTCCAGCGCCCGGGTGACGTCGTCCACGCTTTCCACCAGCACGGCCCCCTGGCGCAGCAGGTTGTTGGTGCCCTGGCAGCGCGGATCGAGCGGCGATCCGGGCACGGCCATGACCTCCCGCCCCTGTTCCAGGGCCATCCGGGCGGTGATGAGCGAGCCGGAGCGCGGCGCCGCCTCCACCACCAGCACACCCAGCGACAGGCCGGAGATCAGCCGGTTGCGGCGCGGGAAATGGCGCGCCTGCGGCGTCGTGCCGATGGCGCATTCCGCGATCACCACGCCCTGCTGCACTATGTCGCGGTAAAGCCGCTCGTTCTCCGGCGGGTAGATGACGTCGATCCCGCCCGCCACCACCGCCGCTGTGCCTGTGCCGAGCGCCCCGGCGTGGGCCGCCGTGTCGATGCCGCGCGCGAGTCCCGAGACGACCAGCAGTCCGGCCTCCCCCAGCTCCCGTGCCAGCCGCTCGGCGAACTTCTTGCCGTTCATCGAGGCGTTGCGCGCCCCGACCATGGCGACGGCGCGCCGCTTCAGCAGATGCGGGTGGCCGAGGACGGACACCACGGGCGGCGCGTCGTCCAGCGCGGCCATGGGTTCCGGATAATCGGGCTCGCAAGAGCAGAGCAGGCGCGCGCCGAAGCGTTCGTTGGCGATCAGTTCCCGCTCCACATCGGCCTTGGCGGCGATGCGCAGGGGCTTTGCCCGCCCGCCGCGCCGCGCCAGATCCGGCAGGGCCTGGAGCGCCGCATTGGCGCTGCCAAACTGGTCGAGCAACCGGTTGAAGGTGATCGGCCCGACATTCTCCGTCCGGATCAGGCGGAGCCAGTCGAGCCGTTCGGCGTCGGAAAGGGTGCGGCGCGGTTGTGTCATGCGCCAATTTGTACAACCCGAATGGCGGGGCTTTCAACACGCATTCGTGTGCGGTCGCCGGCGTCGGCTGCCCGGCTCCGGGGTGTGACGGGACGGGGCGGCGGCAGTGCGGTCGGCTTGGATCAATATCCGGCTCCGGGTGTTTGGGGGATAGGCCCATGCCGCTTCGGGGCATCTCTCCATGGGGAGGCCGCCATGCTCACCTTCGTGCAGCCCATCGACAGCCGGCCAACCATCTTTCCGACCACCGGGACGTTCACAGGCGGACCGCCGACGACGATCTCGACGCGGTCGACGTTTGGGGTTGGAACCGGGTTCGGAACCGTCACGAGCACTGGCCCCGTGCCGCCCTTCACCTCCAATCCCGTGCCGCCCCTGATCGCCACCCCGTTGACGCCGTTCACCACGCCCACACCTCCCATTATCGTCACGCCCACGGTTCCATTGCCGCCCTTCGATACCTTTCCATTGGTCACGCCCCCATTCGTGGCAGCGGTCACTGGGTCGACGCAGGTCGGCGGGTTGGGCAACGACACGCTGATCGGGGGTGGATTCAACGACTTTCTGGGCGGTCGTTTCGGCAACGACGTGCTGGTCGGGGCCGGTGGCAACGACACGCTGGTGGGCGGCCCCGGCGACGATCTGCTGACCGGCACCACGGGAAGCGACCGGTTTGTGTTCACGTTCGGCGACGGCCGTGACGTGATCACCGACTTCAGCCCCGTGGAAGGGGACCGCATCAGTCTGCCGCCGGGCTTTGTGCCCACCATCACTTCGGACGCCGCCGGCAACGCTGTTGTCTTCGTGTCGGCAATGGATTCGGTGACGCTGAACGGGGTGAGCGCTTTGAGCGCATCGTCGCAGTGGTTCGCGTGACGGCGGCCGGCGTGGAGTGGCCGAGAACGAAGCGCGTCGCTTGCGTCAGTAGCAGGTCCGGCCGACGCAGATGGGCGGGTGGATGCTGCTCGACCAGGTGCTGTTGCCGCTCTGGCTGTTGCGGACGCGGTCCTGGGCATCCTGTTGGGCGCGCTGGCGCTGGGCCATGCAACTGGCATAGCC
>JAEZPL010000316.1 GCA_023413605.1 Pseudomonadota bacterium | reverse complement strand
CGCTCGCCTCGAAGGACCGGCTGGCCTCGCGCATGTCCATCATCTCGATCAGCGTCTGGACGTTCGGCTGCTTGACGTAGCCCTTCTCGTCGGCGGCCGGGTGCGAGGGCTCGTACAGCAGCTTGAAGTCGCTGCGGTCGCGGCCGATCTGCTTGACCTTCACGATCTCCGCTCCGCTGGCGCGGTCCATGGTGGTGGCGAAGGAGATGGTCTTGCGGCGGTACGGGTCGCCGCCCGGCGTCATGGCGGTGGAATCGGCGTTGGCGATGTTCTCGGCGATGACGCGCAGACGGGTGCCCTGGGCCTGGAGGCCCGAGCTGGCGATGCGCACCGTCGCGGCCAGAGGATCGTTCAGCATGGAGGAGTCCTTCGAGATCAGCCGCCGGCGCGCCAGGCGGCGCGCAGCATTTGCAGGTTGCGCTGGAACAGGCCGGTGGTCAGGGCGAAGGCGTCGCGCGTCTCGCTGCCCTTGTTCATTTCCTGCTCCAGCGAGACGGAATTGCCGTCGGGCGTCGTTTCCCAACGCTCGGGCCGGCGCGCCTCCTGCATGGTGCCGGAGGGGTTGAAGCCGACCAGATGCATGGACGAGGTGCGCGCCGGGGTGACCGTCTGCGGGCCGTTCATCAGGGCCTCGAACGGCTTCAGATCCTTCGCCTGATAGTCCGGCGTGTTGGCGTTGACCACGTTGGCGGCGATCAGCCTCTGCCGCTCCGCCAAGTAATCGAGCTTTGCGCCGGCCAACCGAAACACCGAAATATTGCTAAAATCCATTCGATTGGCCCTTACCGAAAACCAAGACTTACAAAACGAGGCCAAGATGATCGCGTCTGTTTAAAACCGGATTTAAATTCCCCGCGCTAGTCTCCGCCGGTACCGTCACGGTGGAGACACTCCGCGCATGCGCGTCCTTTCGAACCTATTGGCCGACATCGAGCGATTGCCGACCCGATCCTGGCGCGGCGAGATCCGCACGGCCGCCGGCATGACGCTGGAGGTGGACGGGTTGCAGCGCGTGCTGGCCGTGGGCGACAAGTGCTGGGCGGAGACCACGCGCGGCCGGCGCCTGCTGTGCGAGACCATCGGGTTCCGCCACGGCCGGTCGCTGCTGATGGCCTTCGACAACCTGGACGGCGTGGCGGAGGGCTGCACCGCGGTCACCGACGACACCGCCTTCACCCTGCGCCCCGGCCCCGGCTGGCTCGGCCGCGTCGTCAACGCGCTGGGGGAGCCCATCGACGGGCGCGGCCCGCTGGCCAACGGCGACCACCCCCGCCCCCTGCGCGCGGCACCGCCGCCGGCCTACGCGCGGCGCCGGGTGGGCGCCAAGATGGACCCGGGCGTGCGCGCCATCGCCGTGTTCACCCCCATCTGCCGCGGCCAGCGCATGGGCGTCTTCGCCGGGTCCGGCGTGGGCAAGTCGACGCTGCTGTCCATGTTCGCCCGCTACGCAAACGCGGATGCCATCGTCATCGGTCTGGTCGGCGAACGTGGCCGCGAGGTGCAGGAGTTCATCCAGGACGATCTTGGCGCGGACGGCCTCGCCCGCTCCGTCGTCGTCGTCGCGACCTCCGACGAGCCGCCGCTGATGCGCCGGCAGGCCGCCTATCGCTGCATGCCCGTGGCGGAGGCGCTGCGCGACCGCGGCCTTCACGTGCTGTGCCTGATCGACAGCGTGACCCGCTTCGCCATGGCCCAGCGGGAGATCGGGCTGGCCGCCGGGGAACCGCCGACCGCCAAGAGCTACCCGCCGAGCGTCTTCTCGGAACTGCCGAAGCTGCTGGAGCGCGCCGGACCGGGCAGCGCGGACCAGGGCGACATCACCGGCATCTTCACGGTTCTGGTGGACGGCGACGACCACGACGAGCCCATCGCCGACGCGGTGCGCGGCATCCTCGACGGCCATGTGGTGCTCGACCGCCGCATCGCGGAGCAGGGGCGCTTTCCGGCCGTCAACGTGCTGCGCAGCGTCTCGCGCCTGCTGCCGGGCTGCCACACGGCGGACCAGAACCGCCTGCTCGGTCAGGCCCGCCGGCTGGCCGCCACCTACGACAACATGCGGGAGCTGGTGCGCATCGGCGCCTACAAGACGGGCAGCGACCCGGAGGTGGACATCGCCGTCGCCCTGCACCCGGCCCTGGAGGACTTCCTGCGCCAGGGCAAGGAGGACGCCACCCCGTCCCTCGACGCCTTCCATCGGCTTGACCGCAGCCTTGCCCAGACCGGAGCCACCCCATGACCAGCACCACCACCCTCGCGGCCAAGGCCCTTGCCCCGACCACTCCCAAATCCGCCACACCCACGGAAACCGACAAAGCCGCGAAGGACGACGGGCTGGGCTTCGGCGATCTCGTTGATGCGCTGAACCCGTTGCAGCACCTGCCGGGCGTCTCGTCCGTCTACCGCCACGTGACCGGCGACGACATCAGCCTGCCCGCCCGGCTGGCCGGCGGATTTCTGTTCGGCGGCCCGGCGGGCCTGCTGGGCAGCGCCGCCATGGCGGCGTTCGAGTCCATCACCGGCGACGATCCCCTGGGCCACGTCGCCTCGCTGGTCGGCGGCACGGACAAGGAGACCGCATCCGCGGCCGGAAAGGCTTCCGCACCACCGTCGCAACCCTGGATGAAGGCCGGAACCGAAACGGCCGATGCCGCCCACGCCCTGCCCTCCAGGGAAGCCGTGGCCGCCGCCCTCGCCCGCAACGCCGGAACCACCGCGCCTGGCACGGACACCGCCGTCCCCGCCGTTGCGGCCAAGGAACTCCCGGCGCCGCAGCTGCTCGCCAAACTCTACGAGATGCAGGCCACGCAGCCGGAAGGAAAGCGGTCGGTCAAGCTCTGACGGTGGTCACGCGCGCTGCGTGAATCCCCTCTCCCGCCTCCGGTGGGAGAGGGCCGAGGTGCGCTGCCTCACCGGCCCGCGCCGCGCGCCGATTGCTCCAGCGACCGGATGTGCGACAGGCCCGGCAGGATTTCGGAGCGGATGAACTCCAGCCGGCGGATCGGGCCGCCGCCGGTGGAGAAGCGGGCCTTCCACAGGTTCATCTTCACCGCAAGGCCGCACAGCACCCCACCGATGGTGACGTGGTGGGCGGTGATCAGCTCGCGAATGGTGCGAAAGCTGTGGGCGTTGATGTCGCGCCAGAAATCCTTGGAGCGGTTGTCGAAGCTCTCGAACCGCCCGGTGATGGAGGTCGCGATCTCCGTCAGGTCCCGCCCCACCTCGTCCAGCATCCGCGCGTGGCGGATGTCGCGGCGGATTTCGCTGGAGGAGCGCAGCGCGTCCATCCAGGCCAGGAATCCCTGGACGTCGGGGACGATCTCGTCCAGGCACTGCTTGAAATAGGCCAGCGACAGGAAGATGTCGCCGTATTCCTCCAGGAAGGCGGGGATTTCCGGCATGGCGATGTCCAGCCGGTCGGCCATCAGCAGCAGGCGGCGGCGCACCTCCGCCACGTCGGGTTCGGCAAACAGGCGGATCAGGTCGTCCATGCTCTGCGCCTGCACGTCGTCCACGCCATAGACGCTTTCGATCAGCGGGCGGGTGAAGACGCGCATGTACTTGGTCAGCTGCTGCTTGCGCCGGTCCGACAGGCGCAAGGACGCGTGCTCGTCCACGCCGATCTTCAGCCGGCGCAGTTCGATGCGCAGCGAATAGACGTCGAAGCTGGCGGCCTGCGCGACGCGGCTCAGCATGGCCAGATCGCGGTCGAGTTCCGGGGTGCCGGCGCCGAAATGCATGCGCAGCTGCGACGGCGACACCTGCCCGCTGCCGGTGTGGGCGTCGTTGAACAGCTCCACGGCGGTTTGCAGGCGCACGTTCTTGATCAGGCACGCCCGCCGCAGCCCGGGCGTTTCCAGCGGCAGGGTCGACAACGGCAGGATGTGCAAAGCGTCGCGGGCCGCGTCGTCGTCCCTGTCTTCGGGGCCGGGCAGCAGGGCCACCACATGCGGCCATGCGCCCGACGGCTTCGCCCGATGGCTCGCCTCCACACCTCTTCTCCCGGGGAACGCGGGTCGCTGCTCAGAAACGCGGGAACTTCAGCAGCGACATGGTGACGGACGGGTCGATGGAGATGATCGACGCGCGTCCTCGAGTGTTGATCAGGCCGATGTACGGCAGGCTGCTCGACACCGACGGGGCGCCGTTCTGCAAATCGTACATGGCGGAAAAACGGTCCAGGAACTTCTGCACCTTGGCCGGATCCTGGAAATCCGCGATGTCGAAGCGCTTCTTCAGCTTGTCCACCAGCCGGTCGAGGTCGCCGAGCGCAGCCTGCTCCGGAAGGTCCAGGACCGTGAAGACGACCTTCTGCAAGGCGCGGTCGGCCAGCACCTGATACCAGTTGTTGATGCGCGGCGCCTTGCGCTCGAAATAGAGGGCGAGGCGGACGGCCGGATTCTTCTCTTCCTGGGAGATCTCCAGCTTCACGTCGACGTAGCGGTCGATGATGGCCTGGACGATCGTCGGTTCCTTCAGCGTGGCGCCGCCGGATTCCTTGAAGCCCAGGACCGTCGCCATCTCCTTGAACTTGGTGTCGCTCATGCGGTTGGCGAGCGCGCCCTCGTCGGTGACGCCTTCGTCCAGGACCTTGCGGATCAGGGCGCGCGCGTAGGTCTGGCTTCCCAGGTCGAACGCCTCCATGACGAAGCGGTAAAGCTTGTCGTCCTTCAGCAGTTCCTCGGCGCTGGTGATCTTTCCGATGTTCTGCTGGAAGTATTCGATGTTGCGCTTCACGTCCGGGCGCGACCGGATCATGGTGTCGAAGCGGTCCTGGTTGCGCGTGACCAGCCGATAGTCCTGGAGCGTGCTCATGCCTTCACCTCTGGATCATGCCGAGCAGCAGATTCGGAATCCGCGGCGGTCTCGTGGCCCGTCTCGCGCCAATCGGACGGCTCGACGTAGGTCGGCGGGATGCGCAGGATCACCTCTCCCGTCACGGTGTCCAGCACCTCGGTGGACAGGCGGCCGGTGCCGGAGTCGAGGTTGACGCGGTAGGGCGGAATCGGGTCCGTGCGCGTCTTGTTGTCGGCCTCGGCGTTTTCCTTGGCCTCCTCCACCACCTCGGTGGGCTTGGCGTTCTCGGCCTGCGCGGCGCGCAACCGGTCGGCCTGGCGCTGGCGCGCTTCGGCGATCAGGTCGGCGCTGGCCGCGGACCGGTCGCCGGTCACGCCGGAAACGCCGCCCGAAATTCCTTGAATGGGTGCGGCCATGGCGTCGTCATCCTTCGGCGCGGGCTTCGGCGCGGGCTTCGGCGCGGGCTTTGGAGTGGGTTTCCAGGCGCGCTTCGGGGAGCCCGACCGGCGCGCCCGTGGGGCGGGCGGGATGCAGCAGGCTGTCCTCGTAGGCCATGACCGGCCGCAGGCAGGCCAGCGCCTTGTAGTAATCCCGCTCGCTGACGTTCCGCATGGCCTGCATGATGCGGTCCTGCATGTCGGGATGAATGAAGGCGGTGTAGAGCTTCGCCATCATGCCGGCGACGACGCTGCCGTATTCCTCCGCGGCGCGGGGGTCGAGCAGCATGCTCTGGATCACGAAATAGGCGCGGCGGACCGGCGTGTCGGCCTCATCCTCCTGCATGATGTCGCTGCCGCGGATGATCTGGGCGAAGTTGCTGACGGTCAGCGTGTAGCGGCGGTTTTCGTTCTGCACGACGCAGCCGTTGATGACCACCCGCTCGCAGGGTTTCAGGCGGAGCTTAAGCGCCATGGACGGCCTCCATCTCCGCGCGGGGCTCCACGGATGCGATGCCTTGCAGGCCGCGCATGACAGAGCGGTTGATGTCGATCAGCATGCCGGCGTCGGCCTCGCCGCGCAGCACCTGGCGGGTCTGCCGGGCGACCGAGAAGGACAGGGACACCAGCCCGGCGCGCAGCGCCTCGGGCAGCGCGTTGCCGTCCTCCAGAAGATCGGCGCGCAGCGTGTTCCAGAGCTCCAGGTTGCGCCACAGCGCGTCCTTCAGCGCCGCCGAACGCCAGCCGGCTTCGCGATTGGCCTCCAGATCCAGGGTGATGCGGAGGAAGACCAGATATTCGATGCGGCGCGGGTCTTCGCACTCGGCCATCGTCTGCTGGTAGGCGGCGATGCTCATGGTCGCACCTTATGCAACGCGCACGG
>JAEZPL010000275.1 GCA_023413605.1 Pseudomonadota bacterium | reverse complement strand
GTCTGGAGGCGGTACTGGATGAGATCGGCGACCGTGACGATGAGCAGATCGTGCTTCTGCGCGAACTTCTCCAGGTCCGGCATGCGGGCCATGGTGCCGTCGTCGTTCATGATCTCGCAGATCACGCCGGCGGCACCCTTGCCGGCCATGCGGGCGATGTCCACCGACGCCTCGGTGTGGCCGGCGCGGACCAGCACGCCGCCGTCGCGGGCGAGCAGCGGGAAGACGTGGCCCGGCGTCACGATGTCGTCCGGGCTGGACTTCGGGTCGATGGCCACCTGGATGGTGCGCGCGCGGTCGGCGGCGGAAATGCCGGTCGTCACGCCCTCGCGCGCCTCGATGGAGACGGTGAAGGCGGTCTGGTGGCGGGTGCCGTTCTGCTGCGCCATCAGCGGCAGGCGCAGCCGGTCGATGTGGCCCTGGTCCATGGCGAGGCAGATCAGGCCGCGCCCGAACTTCGCCATGAAGTTGATGGCCTCCGGCGTCGCGCACTGGGCCGGGATGACCAGATCGCCTTCGTTCTCGCGGTCCTCGTCGTCGACGAGGATGAACATCTTGCCCTGGCGCGCCTCCTCGATGATCTCTTCGGGACGCGACAGGTAATCGTGAAACTCGGACGTCATTCCTGCCCTGCCAGCCGCGCCACGTACCGCGCGAGCATATCGATTTCCAGATTCACCCGGTCCCCGGCCTTCAGACCACCGAAGGTGGTCGCGTCCTGGGTGTGCGGGATGATGTTCACGCCGAAGCGCGCGCCTTCGACCTCGTTCACCGTCAGCGACACGCCGTCCAGCGCCACCGAGCCCTTGGAAGCGATGTACTTCGCCAGGGACGCCGGCACTTCGAAGGTGATGCGCCTGGACTCGCCGTCCGGCCGCACGTCGACCACGCTCGCCACACCGTCGACATGGCCGGACACGATGTGCCCACCCAGTTCGTCGCCGACCTTCAGCGCGCGTTCCAGGTTGATGCGCGTGCCCTCGGCCCAGCCGCCGAGCGTCGTCTTCGACAACGTCTCGGCCGAGGCCTGCACGGCGAACCAGCCCGGCCCCTTCTCGACGACGGTCAGGCAGACGCCGTTGTTGGCGATGGACGCGCCGATCGGCACCGTCTCCGTATCGAAGGCGGTCTCGATGGTGAACCGGGTGTCGCCCTGCCGCTCCACGGCCCGAACGCGCCCCACATCGGTGATGATTCCGGTGAACATGGCGCGGCAATTTAGCAGGTTTTCAAAAGCGTGAAAGGCTCATCCGTACGGCGTGCCACGCAACGGACTGTTGCGCGGGCATCGCCCGCCGATCATCCCCGCCGCACGTAGCTCTCGACCAAATCCTCACCCGCGCTCCGCACGGCCACGCGCCGGAACAGCGCCATCTCCTCCAGCCGGTCCACGCCGAAGCCGTGCACGGCTGGCAAACCGTCGCCACCCATCACCGACGCGGCGCGGAACCACTCCAGCCGGTCGGCAAGGTTGGCGCGCAGCAGCGAGGCGGCCAGCGTCGCCCCGCCCTCCACCAGCACGCGGGTCAGCCCGCGCTTGGCCAGCACGGCGCTCGCCTCGACAAGGTCCGGGAACCCTGCGGCGTCGGCGGGCACGCGGATCACGTCCACGCCGCAGTCCTCGAAGGCAGAGAGCCGCGGCGTGTCGGCGTCCTCGCGGGTGACGATCCAGGTCGGGACGTTGCGCGCGCTCGCGGCGAGGCGGCTGGTCAGCGGCAGGCGCAGGCGGCTGTCCACCACGATGCGCACCGGGGAACGGTGGGTCAGTCCCGGCAGTCGGCAGGTCAGTTCCGGATCGTCGGCCAGCGCCGTGCGGATGCCGACCATGATCGCGTCGTGGGTGGCGCGCAGCCGGTGGCCCCAGGCCCGCGCGGTCGGGCCGGTGATCCACTGCGAGGCGCCGCTGTGCGTGGCGATGCGCCCGTCCAGCGTCGTCGCGGCCTTCACGGTGTAAAGCGGGCGGTTGTCCTGGATGCGGCGGAAGAACCCCTCGTTCAGCGTCCAGGCCTCGTCTTCGCAGACGCCGGCGTCCACCGCGATCCCCGCGACGCGCAGGCGTTGCAACCCGCCGCCGGCCACCCGCGGATCCGGATCGCCGCAGGCGACCACCACGCGGGCGACGCCCGCCTCGACCAGAGCCAGGGCGCAGGGCGGAGTCTTGCCGTAATGGTTGCACGGCTCCAGCGTGACGTAGGCGGTGGCGCCGCGCGCGGCCTCCCCCGCCCGTCCCAGCGCTTCCGTCTCGGCGTGCGGGCGTCCGCCGGGCTGGGTCCAGCCGCGGCCGACCACCACACCATCGCGCACGATGACGCAGCCCACCGCCGGGTTCGGCCATGTGTTGCCGAGCCCGCGCGCGGCGAGCGCCAGCGCGGCGCGCATGTGGCGAAGGTCGTCGGGATGATGAGCCATGGCCACGGTGCCGCCCTTGTGTATCCATCCACCAACAAGGGTCATCCCCGCGCAGGCGGGGATCCAGGGCGTTCCGCGCGTGCGCGCGTTGCCCTGGT
>JAEZPL010000274.1 GCA_023413605.1 Pseudomonadota bacterium | reverse complement strand
GTTCTGGGACATCGGGCTGATCCGCTCGCCCGTGGACATCTTCACCCTGGAACCCCACCGGGAGACCATCCTCGGCCGGCCGGGCTGGAAGGAGAAGTCGGTCGAGAACCTGTTCAACGCCATCAACGAGCGTCGCAGGCGCATCGACCTGCACCGTTTCATCTTCGCGCTGGGCATCCGCCATGTCGGCGAGGTGACGGCCAAGGCGCTGGCCCGCCACTACGGTTCCTTCGACGGCTGGCTCCAGGGCATGGACCGCGCCGTCGCCGCCATGCCCGGTCCGGCGTGGCTGGAGCTGCACGGCCTGAACGGCCTCGGCCCGGTGAAGGCCGACGCGCTGCTCGCCTGGTTCGCCGACCCGGAGAACCTGCCGAAGCTGGACTTCTACGCCGGCCAGGAGGCGTTGCGCCTGGACAGCGTGATCAAGCTGCTGGGCATCAAGAAGGTGGACAGCCGCGCCGCCCAGGCGCTGGCCGAACGCTATGGGACGCTCGCCGCCTGGAAGGAGGCGATGATCGCCGCCGTCGGCGCGCAGCCCCAGCCCGGCTGGAACGAACTGGTCGCCATCCCCGACGTCGGTCCGGTGGCGGCGGAGGAGCTGGCCGGCTTCTTCCGGGAGGAGCGCAACACCGCCATCATCGCCGGCCTGCGCGCCGCCGGGGTCAACGTCGCCGACGCGGAGAAGCCCAAGGCCGTCGCCGGCTCGCCCGTCGCGGGCAAGACGGTGGTGTTCACCGGCACGCTGGAGACCATGACCCGAACCGAGGCCAAGACCCGCGCCGAGGCGCTGGGGGCCAAGGTCGCCGGCTCCGTCTCCGCCAAGACCGACTATGTGGTGTGCGGCGCGGACGCCGGCAGCAAGGCCACCAAGGCGCGCGACTTGGGCGTCACCATCCTGACCGAGCAGGAGTGGGCGGACCTGATCGCCGGCTGACCTGTGGATATAGGCCATGCGTCAGCGCGGCTGTGTGCCGCGTTGACGCTGCGCGCGTGGCGGCCCCATAAATAAGAAAACCACTATATAAACAACGATGGGGAACCGCCATGGATGCGATTCAATGGTCGCGCTGGATGAGCGTGGGCATCGAAGAGTTGGACGCCGACCACCGCGATCTTGTTGAGATCGTCAACAAGCTCGCCACCGATGAGAACCGCAACTCCCCCGACGTGATCGAAGCCATCCTCGACGAGCTGATCGACTACACCAAGCGTCATTTTGCCCGCGAGGAAGAGTATATGCAGCGGGCCAACTATCCGACCTTCGCGGCGCACAAGGCCCTGCACGACGCGCTGACCTGTCAGGTGGAGGCCTACCGCGACCGTTTCCATGCCCGGCGCGACACCACCCCCGGCGACGAGGTCTTTCATTTCTGCGCCGATTGGCTGGGCAAGCACATCCTGAAGGAAGACACCCGATTCGGCGAATATGCCGGCGGCACGGGCGACGCGGCGGCGTAACGAAGTCTCGCCCCTCTCCCGGCCCTGCGGGGAGAGGGCGGGAGAGGGGGATAAAGGCGCCTTTCCTCATGCCGCTTCTTAAGATTGTTTCATAACGCCTTGATATTGTTCAATAATTGAACAATTCACCCTGAACCCGTCATCACAGCCCCTTCCGCATCCCCCGGAAGGGGAGGGGGAGTGCGCGCGAGACTCGTGCCGCGTGAATCCGGAAGGGGAGGGGAGCACCGGAATCAAAAATGCCCTCCCCGGTGGGGGAGGGCAGGGTGCAACCGGCGAAAACCAAAAACGGCAAATCTGAAAAGATGGATCAGGCGACCGCGAGCTGCTTCACCGAACGCCAGCGGGCCGGTGTGCTGGGCACGGCGACGCTCGGCGTCTCATAGCACCAGGCGCTGTGATCGGCGAACAGCGTGCGCAGCAGCTGGTTGTTCAGCGCGTGGCCGGAGCGCACGCCGTGGAAGTGGCCGGCGATCGGGGCGCCCGCCAGATACAGGTCGCCGACGGCGTCCAGGATCTTGTGGCGCACGAACTCGTCGTCGAAGCGCAGGTCGCCTTCGTTCAGAACCGTGTCGCCGGAGATGACCACGGCGTTGTCCAGCGAGCCGCCGCGGGCGAGCCCCATCTTGCGCAGGCCCTCGACCTCGTGCAGGAAGCCGAAGGTGCGGGCGCGGCTGATCTCGTCCTTGAAGCTCTCGCCGTCCAGCTCGACCTCGTGGCTCTGCTGGGCGATCACCGCGTTGTCGAAGTCGATCTCGAAGCTGTAGGTGGTCACGTCGTCCGGGGTGAAGGTGGCGCTCTTGCCGCCGTCCGTCACGGTCACCGGCTTCAGGATGCGGATGACGCGGCGCGGGGCGTTCTGCGTCACCGTGCCGATGCGCTCGATCGCCTCGACGAAGGGGGCCGCGCTGCCGTCCATGATCGGCACTTCGATGTTGTCCAGCGCGACCAGGGCGTTGTCGACGCCGCAGCCGGCCAGGGCCGACATCAGGTGCTCGACGGTGCCGACCGTGGTGCCCTGGGCGTTGCCGACGACGGTGCACAGCCGCGTGTCGACCACGTTGTCCCAGCGGGCCTGGATCACGGCGGCCGGGCCGCTCAGGTCGGTGCGCAGGAAGACGATGCCCGTGTTCGGCTCGGCCGGCGAGATCGTCATGGTGACCGTGGCGCCCGTGTGCAGGCCGACGCCCTGGCAGCGCACCGGAGCCTTCACGGTCCGCTGCAGCATGCCGTCGATCGAGATACGGCCTTCGGTCTTGATCCGGTTGTGAGCCACGGTCTTTTCCCGTTTTGATCTTTGCTTCTGCCGGTCACCGGCGCTTCGGAGTGGGTCCGTCAGCGCTTATGACCGCATATGCTAGGTATCATTCGGTCCTGTGGAGGACAAATCACTCTTTGTTACCGT
>JAEZPL010000198.1 GCA_023413605.1 Pseudomonadota bacterium | reverse complement strand
CGGCCTGCCCGGTGTGTCGGCGTCCTTCGCGCCACGTTCACAGTCGTTACAATCGCCGCCTCGGCGACCTGCCGTGGCAGGGCCGGGTCGGCCAACTCGACCTTCAGGTTCGCCGGTACCGTTGCGCCGCTGTCGAGTGCCCGCGCCGCATCTTCGCCGAACGTCTGCCGGCCGTTGCCTTGCCGAAGGTTCGGCGGACCGTCCGGCTCTCGGAGGCGCAAAGGCGCATCGCCCTCAGCGTCGGCGGCGAGGCTGGTGCCCGCTTGGCGGCTTGCCTGGCCATGCCGGTCAGCGGGGACACGTTGTTGCGCCTGATCCGGGCGGCTCCCCTGCCGGCAGTGCCGACGCCGCGCGTCATCGGCATCGATGACTGGTCCTGGCGGCGCGGTCAGCGTTACGGCACGATCATCGTCGATTTGGAACGCAACCGTCCCATCGACCTGCTGCCCGACCGCCATGCGGAGACGGTGGCGGCGTGGTTGAAAGCCCATCCCGGGGTGGAAGTGGTTGCCCGCGACCGCGCCGGCGCTTACGCCGACGGCATTCGGGCCGGCGCTCCGAACGCCGTCCAGGTCTCGGATCGCTGGCACCTTCTGCGCAATCTCGGGGATGCTCTGGCCGGGGTTCTCGACCGCCATCATCATGACCTGCGCATGGCAAGCAAAGCGGCAGCGGGAGCCGCCATGGAAATCAGCACGGCCGCCGCGCCGTCCCCGACGACCGCACCGCTCCCGGCACCAGCGGCCGAGTTGCCAGTGACAGGTCGCCACGGCGTCCGGCAGGCCCGGTTTGACGCCCGGTTTGACGAGGTGATGGCGTTGCACGGCCAAGGCTGTCCGATGAAGCGGATCGCCCGCACGCTCGGCATCAATCGCAAGACAGTCCGCGCGTGGGTGCGGGCCGGCGAACTTCCGGTCTGGTCGCAACGGGATCGCGGCAGCGCGGTCGATCGCCACGCCCTGTACCTCCGGCAGCGCTGGGGCGAGGGCTGCCACAACGCCGTCCGGCTGTGGCAGGAGATCCAGGAGCGAGGGTTTCGCGGGCAAGTCCGCACCGTGCAGCGCTGGGGGCGCCGCCTGCGCGATGCAAACCCGACCTCAGGCGGCGCGGTCGGCTTGATGGGACCATGGAAGATGCCCTCGAAACGCCGGGCGGCGTGGCTGGTGGTGGCCGATCCGGAGACGATCGATGCCACCGAGCAACGGTTCGTCGATGCCCTGCTCGTCCGTTCCGAGGGGCTCGCCACGGTCATTGAGTTGGCGCGCGCGTTCAGCACGATGGTGCGTCGCCAGCAGGCGGGCCGGTTGGATGGATGGTTGGCCGCGGCGAAAGGAACCGCACTGGCCGGGTTCGCCGACGGGCTCGTGCGTGATCTCGCGGCGATCCGCACGGCGCTGTCGCTGCCGTGGAGCACCGGGCCGGTGGAGGGACAAATCAGCCGCTTGAAGACCATCAAGCGAACCATGTGCGGCCGCGCCAAGTTCGACCTGCTGCGTCATCGCGTCCTGGAGGCCGCATGAACGGCAGCGCTCCAGCCATGCCGCTCCACCGAAAACGCGGAAGGACCAGTTCCTGAAGTCGTTTGACACCCGATCAGCAACCTGTTCCATCTCCGCCGCGATCACCGCTCCGTCGCTGAATATCGGGAAGCCAGCACCTGGGCATTCCAGGTCTGGGCCGAGGCTGCCGACGCGCCGTCGGCGGCATAGTCCGCAGACCGTTGCCGCCCGCCGCGCCGTCGCTCTGTCCAGCGGCCGACACGTTGACGGTGCCCGGCCTTATGACGGCGGACGGTCCGACGTCGCTGCCTGGACGTCTCGCGGGAGAGAGATGGCCCTATCCTCAGCGGCGCCGTGCAGCACCGATTCCGCGAGCGCCGCCGCGTCAGCATAGAACCCGGCGGTCTCTTCGCCGGCCGAGACTCTGGTCTGAGCGGCCAGCCGCATCGCCTGCAGATAGCGCGGCGCCCAGGGCAGGATGTGCTGGCCGAGCAGTTCGTCGAAGGCCTCCAAACGCCCCTCGGCGACGAGCCAGGCGCCAATCCAGCACAGCGTGCCGAAATGGTCCTCAGGCCCGGAGGAGGGCGCCCGCGCGGAAATCCCTTCCTGAGTCAGGAAATCCCGAAGGCTTAAGGTTGACTGGCCGTAGAGCAAGCGCTCCGCGTCAAGATAGACGGACCCCCAGGGGGGCGCTTCCAGGGGCGCCGGGCCGACGAACAGGTCCATATAGGTCCGGTGCAGCGCCGCCCTGTCAAAGGGTTGCCCCAGCCGGGCCAGGATGAGCGCTGTCTCGTCCTCCCCGGCGTTTGGCGATGCCATGGTCGCCGACTGCCGCAGGGTTGCGGACCGCCGGGCCAACTCCGCCAGGACGGGCTGCATCCGCGCGTCCTCCGGATCAAGACTGAACAGGGCGCCGACAAGATTGAGGAGTTCGGCGGTAATGCTGTTGTGCATGGTCAATCCCTTTCGCCTCCTTGTTCCTCCGGCGACCCTGCGCCGTGGCGCGATCACCGCCAAAGCGGCGTGGTGCCGTTATGCGTGGTGCCGTATGGAGGCAAGAACAACCGAGGGTCTGGCTTTGTGGCACCGGCGGCGAGGGGTGTGATACGGCCGGCGCATGAAGGCTTCCATGATCGGCCGGCCGCATCACCCTTTCGCACATGGCTGCGCCATGTGCTGCCGGGTTTGAACCGAAGGCGTTTGATGGAAGCCATCAAACGCCTTCG
>JAEZPL010000176.1 GCA_023413605.1 Pseudomonadota bacterium | reverse complement strand
CCTTTCATACTGTTCAGGGCGTGGGAGTGACGCGGCTTCCATCTCCTATGTTTCCGCGGGCACCGGCCGGGCGAGACGTGTCGGTCGCATCGCCGGCTTCTTGACGACTGTGACCATGTCGCCCGACGGCAACTGGGTCGCCAGGGTTGACAAAAAAGCGAAAGTTACCCGGATTTTCAAATTGCCGAACGACGACGGTCAACTGCTGGCCGAGGCGCGAGCGGCGATGGCTAGGGCAATGCCAGCGCGTTCCGATGGGGTTCTTCTGCAAGATAAGGACATACCCTTAACTTCCATCAGTGACGCCGGCCGCCCTTCGTTTGAGAATTATAAAATATGGATCAAGGGTGGTTTCCTGGAAAACTCCTTTTCCGTCGATCTGAATGGAGACGGACATGATGAAATATTGACCGCCCAGGCGTTTTCTTTTTGTGGTTCCGGCGGTTGCGCGCTGCTCGGCCTGAGCCATAATGAGCAGGACTGGGTTCCCTTGTTCGTAGAGGGGGGCGGCTTCGGCCATGAAGTCACGCTTCTGCCCGAACGGCCGTTGGGATACGCGGCGCTGCGGATCCGAGCCCAATCGAAAAGCGGAGAGGAAATCGTTGAACTCCGATGGAACGGAACCCGCTACGTAAACATCGCAACACAATTCAGCGTCCCATGAAGTTCAATGTCATAACGGCAGCTCTCGCGCTGCTCCTGATGGCGGCATTTCCGGCCCGCGGCGACGATGGGGACGGAGGCACGCTGCTCCTGCGTTTGAAAGGTCCGGAAGGCGGCCTGGTCAAACTCGATGTCTACGCACAGAAGAAGCTGGTGTGCCGCATCGATGCCACGCTCAGCGATCCACCGCCCGTCCGGTCCTGCCCCCTCTCGACGGCCATTCCTAACTTGACCGAGTCACTGATGGTTCTCGGTTCTATAAAAATAAACGAAATGCAAACCTTCTTCGTGTTGGCGAATTTTGAAGACGATGAAGAGAGTCCGGATTCTATAACTCTTGTGGACCTGGATAAGATAGCCCGGAATTTGTAGGTAATGATTTGGTAGTTGCTGACTTTTCGGCTGGCTGCTCGGCCAGATCGCGCCGGGTCATACGGTCGGCGGAAGAACACGTCCAGTGCCCGCCGACCGTATGATACCGAAGGCGTTTGATGGCTTCCATCAAACGCCTTCGGTTCAAACCCGGCAGCACATGGCGCAGCCATGTGCGAGAGGGGCATACGGCCGGCCGATCATGGAACTCTTCATGCGCCGACCGTCAAACCCGGCAGATCAACGCGTTGGCATTGATCGCGAGGGTGGTATGGACGACGCCTTCAGGCGCCGTTCATATCAAACCACGCGATGCCCCTGTTCCATCAGTCCGCGGCTGCGCATCCAGTCGTAAACGGCCAGATCGTGGATGACCACTCGATAGACGACGTCATTCTCGACCGGCGGCGTGGGCACCGTGCGGCCATCGGCAAGGCGGTATTCGACGACAGACGGAAAGGACACGCGGCCGCTGGGCTCCATGACCGGTGCCGGAGGCACGATGGTGACGGGCGTGCCCAGCGTGCGCGCCGCAGCGCGGGACCGTTCGATATGGCGGGCGGCGTTGGCCGGGAGAGTCGTGCTGGTCTTGCCGGGCTTGCGGGGCTGGGGGGCCTTCGGTGCCATGAACGGGGTTCCCTGTTGTTGAGTCCACGCTGCTACCAGCCGGCCGACTCCCGCGCCAGTCCACTGCGTCGTTCTCCGCAACGTCACACACAGGGTGAGTCTTCTCGGCAACAGGGGTGGACGACGTTGGTGCACAACTTGGCGCGCCGACAGAATTGGCCCTGTCCGCTCGGTGAACACGCGGGCACTTGTGACGGCGGGTTTCGTTGGCCTTGTACGGCATCCGGCTCTCGAACTCAGCGGGACGCCTCCATACCTGCCATGGCCCCGACACCCCCAGCTTCCAACGAATTATGCGCCAACGTCACGTGTGTGGTGAGCGCGGCCAGCAGCGCCGCGGATCGGGCGTCGGAGGCTCCGTGGATCTGGGCCACCTGGCGGGAGAAGGCCGGACGGGGCGCCGCGGAACCGTCGAGGTCGGCGCGCGGTCCAGGGGGCTGCCCCTGCCCGTCCGCGCCCGCCGGAGCATTGCCCGGATCGCCCGCCGCCGGCGCATCGCCGGACGGCGGCTGCCCTTGCGGCAGGCCCTGACCTTGACCGCCCTGACCTTGATCGCCCTGACCTTGACCGCCCTGGCCCGCCGGCCCCTGCGGTCCGCCCTGGCCGCCACGGTTGGCCGGAGGGTTCTCGATCGTGGTGCCGGCTCCCGGCTGGGTGCCGAAGCGGTTGCCCGGCGCGCCGCCCAGCCCGCCGGACGCCGGACCAGGGCCCGTGCCGCCCGGAGCACCGCCCGACGCCGTTCCAGGCGCGCCGGTCACGCCACCGTTCCCGGTGCCAGTCCCACCGACCGAGCCGCCCGCACCGGTGCCCACGGTCGAAACGTTGCCCGCCGGGGCTCCGCCAAGCACGCCGCCGCCGGCTCCCACGGTCCCGATGCCGCCCGTGCCGCCCAGGCCGGCACCGATTCCGCCGGTGCCGCCGCCCAGGCCCGAACCGCCACCGAAACTGGAACCGCCACCCAGGCCACCGCCGCCGCTGATGACGTTGCTCAGCCCGGAACCGCCGGCACCGCCGCCACCCAGCACCGCGCTGGATGAGCTGGCCGCGCCGCCGCTGGACTGGGCACCGCCGATGGCGGTGATGGTGATCGAGCGGCCCGCGTCGCTGCTGGTCGAGTTGCCGATGTTGCTGATGGTGATCGAGCGTCCGGCGTCCGTGCTGCTGCTGCCCGAACCGCCGCCGCCGCCGATCGACGAGTTGGTGATGACGCGGCCCGCGGCGCTGCTCGTCTGCAAGCTCGGCAAGATCGGCGCGGTGCCCAGAGTCGGCCCGGACGTCTGCGTCGTCCCGGTCCCGGTCGCCGCCGTGGTGGAGGTGGACACCACCGTCGTCGTGTTGCCGGTGGACGCCGCGACCGTCACGACCGGCGGCGGGGGCGGAGCCACCGTGTAGGCGGTCATGCCCGCGATCCCCGTGTTGCCCACGGCGTCGGTCGCCCTGGCCGAGATGACGTAGCTGCCGCCCCCCAGGTCGGCGGCCAGGGCGAGCTGCCAGACACCCGTCGCGCTGGCCCTCGTCGTGCCCACCGTCTGACCGTTGACCGTCACGGTGACGAGGCTGTTCGCCTCGGCGGTGCCCTGCACCACCGGCGTGCTGCCCGCGGTGGAGTTCAGCGTCACGGTCGGGGCCGCCGGCGGCGTGGTGTCGATGACCAGGGTGGTGACCGCCGACGTGTCGCTGACGTTGCCGGCCTTGTCGGTGGCCTGGACCTGGACGCTGTGCGTGCCGTCGGCCAGGGCGGCCGCGAACTGGAAGGTCCAGGCTCCGTTGGCGTCGGCCACCGCCGTTCCGGCCACCCGGCCGTCCACCAGGATGTTGACGGTGCTGCCGGCCTCCGTCGTGCCGCCGATGGTCGGCGTGGCGACGCCGGAGACGCGCGCGCCGATCGCCGTGCCGGCCACGGTGGCGCTGGTCACCGACGGCGCCGGAGTCAGCGGCTTGGCGGTGTCGATCACCACCACCAGCGCGTCGGACGGCGCGCTGACGATGCCGAACCGGTTGGTCGCGGTGGTCGTGATGCTGTGCGTCCCGTCGGTCAGCGCCGTTTGGAGCTGATGGACCCAAAAGCCGTTGCGGTCGGCCACGGCAGTCCCCGCGGCCTTGCCGTCCACCATCACGGTCACCGTGGCGCTCGGCTCCACCGTGCCGGACAGCGTCGGCCTCACAACGTTGGTCAGCCGGTCGGTCGCCGACGCGCCGGAGTCGGACAGCCCGCTCAACGCCGTCCCGGCGGGCTTCGTCGGAACCGGCGTGTCGATGCGCACCTGGCTGGTGTCGCCGACGCCCTTCAGCGCGGTCAGCAGCGGCCCCTGGGCCGCGTCCATGACCGTGCCGCCGTTCAGCGTCAGGCCGAGGACCGAGATGCCCTGCGGCGCGCGGTCGCCGACCGGAACCACGTAGTCGAACCGCATCAGCGTGCCGGTGCTGCCCGCCGCGTTGTAGGTGGCGGACCGGATGCTGCCGCCGACCGCCAGTTCCAGGACCGGACTGCCGCTGACGATGGCCGCCTCGCTGAGCTGGACAT
>JAEZPL010000084.1 GCA_023413605.1 Pseudomonadota bacterium | reverse complement strand
GAACGCTTCGCCGAGGCCGGACGCTGCCATTGCCATACCCTGGCGTTGAACCCGTCCCAGGCGGCGGCCAGCAACAATTTCGGCCATGCGCTGCAAGGGCAGCGCCGCTCCGCCGAGGCCGCCCGCTGGTTCCGCCGCGCGCTGGTGCTGGATCCGGCCTATGCCGAGGCGCTGAGCAACCTGGGCCTTGCCGTCCAGAAGCTCGGCCGCGGCGGGGAGGCCGAGGCGCTGTACGGGCGCGCGCTGGCGCTGCGGCCCGATCTGGCGTTGGCGCATTTCAACCGCGCGTTGCTGCGGCTGGAGCGGGGCGATCTGGCCGGCGGCTGGCCGGGCTATGGCTGGCGCTTCGCGTCCGGGCAGGTGGAGGCGGGGCGGCAACCGCCCGTGCCGGCGTGGCGCGGCGAGGATCTGTCGGGCAAGCGCCCGCTGGTCTGGGCGGAGCAGGGCGTGGGCGACTGCATCCTCTTCGCCTCCCTGGTCGGGGAGGTCATCGCCCGCGCCTGCGGCGTGGTGATCGAGCTGGACCGGCGCTTGGTACCGCTGTTCGCCCGGTCCTTCCCCGCCGCGACGGTGCGGGTGCCGTCCCTGGATGCCCAGGGTCGGGAGCCGCCGCGCCGCCCGCCGGATTGCGACCTGCACGTCCCCATGGGCTCACTGGCGCGGGTGTTCCGCCCCACGCTCGCGGCCTTTCCGGACCGGCCGGGCTGGCTGGTGCCCGATCCGGAACGGGTGAAGGTCTGGCGGGACCGGCTGGCGGCGCTCGGCCCCGGCCTGAAGGTCGGATTCGGCTGGCGCAGCCAGATCGTCACGGAGGAGCGGCGCGCCGCCTACACGGCGCTGGACCAATGGGGGGCGCTGTTCGCCCTGCCGGGCGTGGCGTTCGTGACCCTGCAATACGGCGACTGCGAGGACGAGATCGCGGCCGCAGAGGAGCGTTTCGGGCGGCGAATCCATCGCTGGCCCGACCTGGATCTGAAGGACGATTTCGACGGTACGGCGGCGCTGATCGCGAACCTGGACCTCGTGCTGTCGCCGGCCATGTCGCTGGGCGAACTGGCCGGGGCCCTGGGCGTGCCGGTCTGGCGATTCGGACGCCGCGACTGGACCCAGCTCGGCACCGGAGTGCGTCCCTGGTTTCCGACGCAGCGTCTGTTTCAGCCCTGCTGCCGGGACGAGGCTCTTGCGGACGTGCTTCCCCGCATGGCGAGCGCTCTCCACGATCTTTCGGCGAAAAATTAATCGCAAGTTAACACACGAAAGGGTAGTGTAGAGCCGTGGAGGAGTTTGCGCGGCTGTAAAGGGAGGTGGTGCCATGTCGGACGCGATGTCTGGCGTCAACCAGATGGTGTCGGACCTCAACAAGTCCGTGAATGCCGCCATCGAGCGCGTCCAGGCGCAGAAGGAGGCGCAGGCCGCCGCTTCGGCCAACGTCGAGAGCTACCGCAAGGATGTGCGCAAGTCCTCGTTGAACACGCCGGGCATGGCGACGGACATCGGCATCCTGTCCAAGGGCGTGACGCGCCTGAACGTCGTCGGCGCGCTGAACGCCGACGATCCGGTCGATTTCTACAAGTTCCGCGTCACCACCAAGGGTGAGGTCACGCTCGGCCAGATCGGCGACGAGGGGCTGCGCGTCCAGGTGATGACCAAGCTCGGCACGGTCGTCGCCGACAGCGACAAGGGCGCCGGCAAGGAATACGAAAACTTCAAGAGCATGATGCAGGGCGAGTATTCGCTCGACAAGGGCGACTACACGCTGCGTCTGACCCGCGACAAGGGCCAGTCGCCAAAGGACACGAAGAACTACGCCATCCAGCTCAGCATGGGCGCCTACACCCAGGACTACGACACGGTGGCGAAGGCTCCGCGCAAGGGCGACAGCCCCTTTCCGATGTCGACGGCCCAGCAGGCCATGCTGGATGGGCTGAACTCGGCGATGGCCAGCATGAACTCCATCCCGACCGGCCAGACGGGCACGCAGAAGCTGATGGGAAGCTTCAACCTGTTCGTGTAGGTGCGTTTCCCGAGCGCATGGAGTTTCCCGAGCGCATTGCATGCAAAGCCCCTCTCCCGATCGTGGGAGAGGGGCTTTTTCGTGTGGGCGTGCGGTCCATCTCCAATGGTGCGCCCCCTCTGGTGCCGGCGGCGACGCGAACCGATCGCGGTCGCGAAACGTTAAGTCAGAGCTATGACCGTTTCAGACCGCCCTCTCATCCTCTGCCACGACTGCGGAGCCCGGCACGCCTTGCCCCCGCCCGTACCCGGCCACCGGGCCGAATGCGTGCGGTGCGGAGCCGTGCTGCGGCATTTCCGGTCCGGGCCGATGGACCGCGCCGTTGCGCTGGCCGTCGCCGCCCTGATCCTGTTCCTGGTCGCCAACCTGTTTCCCATCCTGACCTTCGAGCTGGAGGGGCGCAGCCAGTCGGCGTCGCTGCTCAGCGGCTCGCAGGCGCTGTGGGACGGTGGCTACGAAGGGCTGGCAGCGCTTGTGTTCTTCGTGCTGTTCCTGGCGCCGCTGATCGAGGTGGTCGGGACGCTTTACGTCGTGGTGCCGCTGGCCGTCGGCCGGTGCGCGGCGCAGGCCGGCCCGGTGTTCCGGCTGGTCAGCCGGCTGCGCCGCTGGGCGATGGCCGAGGTGTTCCTGCTGGGCCTGATCGTCGCCTATGTGAAGCTGTCCGACCTCGCGACGATCGAGCCGGGGCCGTCGCTGGCGGCGCTGGTCGGATTCATCCTGGTGCAGATCTGGGGCGACGCGGCGCTCAGCCCGTTCGAGGTGTGGGACCGGATCGCGCCGCAGACCCGCGTCGCGGAAGCGGCCCGCGTCGACCCGTCCCGGCTGACCGCCTGCCACGACTGCCGGCAGGTGGTCGCGGGGTCGGAAGGCGACTGCCCCCGTTGCGGCGCCGGCCTGCACCGGCGCAAGCCGAACAGCGTGCGGCGGAGCTGGGCGCTGGTCATCTCGGCCACGATTCTCTACATCCCGGCGAACCTGCTGCCGATCATGACCGTCATCTATTTCGGCGCCGGGCAGCCGGACACGATCCTGTCCGGCGTGCAGGAACTGATCGCCGCGGAGATGTGGCCGGTCGCCCTTCTGGTCTTCTTCGCCAGCATCACCGTGCCGGTTCTGAAGCTGGTCGGCCTCGTCTACCTGCTGCTGTCGGTCCAGCGGCGCTCGCCCAGCCGGCAGCGCGACCGGACGCGGCTGTACCGGCTGATCGAGGGCGTCGGGCGCTGGTCGATGGTCGACATCTTCATGATTTCGCTGCTGGCCGCCCTGGTCCAACTCGGCGCCATCGCGAGCATCCAGGCGCAGATCGGCGCCGTGGCCTTCGCCTCCGTCGTCGTCATCACCATGCTGGCGTCGGAGGCCTTCGACCCGCGCCTGATCTGGGATGCCGCCGGCCAGGAGACTTCGCATGGATGAGATGCGCAACGGGCCGGAATCCGGTGGCCCGGAATCGAGAAGCACCGAGCCGCAGTCCCCGGTGATCCGCCGCCGGCGCGGCCTGTCGCTGATCTGGCTGGTGCCTCTGGTCGCCGCCATCGTCGGCGGGTGGCTCGCCTGGCGCACGGTGAGCGAGCGCGGCCCCGCCATCACCATCACCTTCGACACGGCCGAGGGACTGGAGCCCGGCAAGACGAAGGTCCGCTACCGCGATGTGGACGTCGGCACCGTGCAGGAGGTGACGGTCGCCCCCGACCTCGCCAACGTCATCGTGACCGTCCGCATGGTGAAGGACGCGGCGAACTACCTGAACCAGGGCACCCGCTTCTGGGTGGTGAAGCCGCGGCTGGGATTCGGCGGGGTGTCGGGGCTGGGGACGCTGGTGTCGGGCGCCTACATCGGGATGGACCCGGGGCAGGGCGACTACACCACGGCTTTCCGCGGGCTGGAGGAGCCGCCGCTGATCCGGTCCAGCTCCCCCGGACGGCGCTTTTCGCTGAGCGCCGACCGGCTGGGCGGCCTCGGTCCCGGCTCCCCCATCTATTACCGGGGCATCCAGGTCGGGGAGGTCGTCGGCTACGAATTCACGCGCGACTGGCAGTCGCTGACACTGCCCGTTTTCATCCACGCGCCCTACGACAGCATCGTGCGGCCGAACACCCGATTCTGGAACGCCAGCGGCGTGGCGGTGTCGGTGGGACCGCAAGGGCCGACGGTGGCCGTCGAATCCCTCCAGTCACTGGTGACCGGCGGCGTCGCCTTCGAGACTCCGGGGTTGGGCGGCCCGTCCGATTCCGGCGCGACCGCGCCGGAGGGCACATCCTTCCCGCTTTACGAGAACCGGGCCGCCGCCAACGAGGCGCGCTTCACCCGACGCATCCCCTTCCTGGTCCATTTCGACGGGTCGGTGCGCGGGCTGCATCCGGGCTCGGCGGTGGAGTTCCGCGGGATCAAGATCGGCGAGGTGACCGACATCCGCCTGGACGTCGATCCCACGACGGGGGACGCGCGCATCCCGGTGACGATCAACGTCGAGCCGGAACGCTTCAACGCCGGCGGCGGCGCCACCGACGCCGACTCCGCCTACGCGGCGATGAAGGTGCTGGTGGAGCAGGGGCTGCGCGCGCAGCTCCGCAACGGGAACCTGCTGACCGGCGAGCTGATCGTGACGCTCGACCATTTTCCGGACACACCGCGTGCGACGCTGGAGATGGGCGGCACCTACCCGGAACTGCCGTCGCAGCCCAACGTGCTGGACACCGCGACGAAGACGGCCACCGACCTGATGAACGAACTGGCCCGCGCGCCCATCGCGGAGACCGTGTCGGACCTGCGCGACACCATCCAGAAGGTCGGCGCGCTGCTCGGCTCGCCGGAGGTGGCGCAGTCCATCGCCTCGCTCAGCCGGTCGCTGGCCGAACTGGAGAAGACCACCCAGGCCCTGGGGACGGAAGGCGCGCCGGCCATCCGCGCCCTGCGCCAGGTGGCCGAGAACACGAGCAGCCTGGTCGAGCAGGCGGAACGGACGCTGAGCACCGCCGACAGCGTCGTCGCCACGACCAAGCCGGTCGCCCATGACCTCCAGGGGCTCGTCCGCGAGCTGACCGCCGCGGCCCGTTCGATCCGTGGGCTGACCGATTATCTCGAACGCCATCCCGAATCCCTGATCCGAGGCAAACGCGGTTGAGGCCCCCCACCATGATCCGCCCGATCCTGATCCTTGCCCTGGCGAGCCTGCTGTCGGCATGCAGCACGCAGCCCAGCCGCTTCTACCACCTGAACGCGGCCCCCATGGCCGGGGCGCCCGCAAGCCCGGCGGCCGGGGCGGCGTCGCGGCGCGTGGTCGGCCTCGACACCGTGAACATCCCCGCCTATCTGGACCGTCCGGAAATCGTGCTGCGCGCCCCCGGCAGCCGGCTGGTGGTGAAGGAGTTCGACCGCTGGGGCGGCCCCATGGACGACATGGTGACCAGCACGCTGGCCCAGAATCTGAACGTTGCCCTGCCGGACATGGAGGTGGTGCAGCTTCCGCTGACGCGCGACATCCCGCTTCAGCAGGTGGTGGAAGTCTCCCTGGATCGTTTCGACGCGTCGGAGAACGGCCCGGCGGTTCTGGAGGCGCGCTGGCGCATCTTCGACCGGGGCGGCGACCATCTGAAACGGATGGGGCGCACCGTGGCGGAGGAGCCGGTGACGAAACCCGGCGATCCCAGCGGCGTGGCCGACTCCCTCAGCCGCACCCTGGCCCGGCTGGCCGCGGATATCGCGGCCGCGGTGCGGTGAAGGCACCCCCTGTCATCGGAAAGCCCGTTCCCTGGTCGATCTGGATTGTCTTTGGGATAATGTATGGCAGGTGCTTGTTGTTAGACCATGGAGGGCGAGATGACCCGGACCCTGAGCCAGATTGAGCAGGCGGAGCAGAGGCGCGAGGCCGCGTTCCAGCAGCAGATGAAAGCGGAAGGTGACCGTGTGATCGCTGAGGAAGGGCGGATCACCGGTGAGGAGCAACGCCTCCAGATGGAAGCGGTTAGGCAATTCACCGAGCAGGGTCGGGAAGCCGCTGAAGAAGCACGGCAAGTCTCGGAGAAGATTCGACGGGAAGCAGAACAGATTCGGCAACACCGCGAAGAAGCCCGTCAGGCAGCCGAGGAAGCACGGGTCTGGGTCGAGCAAGCACGGGCGGACGCGGAGCGCATTCGTCAGATGGCCGATGAGCAGCGCCAAATTCTGGAGGAGATGCGGGAAACGATGCGGCGCACCGATGCGCACTGACATGGATGGGCTTGGGCATTGAGCGACCTTTTGGGGTCGGCTCGCGCGGCATGTGAGCGTGCTCGCTCACTCTGGCAACAGGCATGCACCACGAGGGCGCGCTCGGTGGAGTTGTGCCTGGAAGCGGAGGAATTGCTCGCGCGCATCCTGATCCAAAAGGAAGAAGCCTCCAAAGCTCAAGATGGCCTGGCGGGAATGCTCGTCTGCCAGCATTACGCTTCGGCATCATCCAAACCCATTCCCAAATGCCTGCTCAAGGCGTTTGAGGCGGACGTGGCCTCTTCACGCTCCGGCAGGCGCCACAAGATCCACGTTCCGCGGAACAGACCTCACGGAAAGCGCCGCAGCCTTGGGGAGGCACCCAAGCCCGAATAGGTTTCCGATCGGGCGCATTCTCAACCCGCAGCACCATGCGGACACGCGGTAGTCTTTGCAAAAGAGTTTGCAACTTTTTGCAATTTCCGCAAATTCGGGCAAATGCTGCGCTGCGGGACAACTGTCGCGCCCCGGCTTGTCATCTCCGCCATGATTTGGACGGTGCATTGCGGTTTTCGCAGAGGTTGATTGACTCGGATCAATGTGATTCGGCGTTGATTACGCGCCTACTGAAGGGGCAAGGCCGATGCTTGGTTTGGCATCGCCCGCCGTGGAACGGCTCGCCGGGGAGGGCAGGGCCGACCACCGACCGAAAGAGGCGCGTCATGGACACCCTGATGATCGACCGGAACATCCTCACGACCGACACCGCGGCGCTGGACCCCTGGCGCGGCTTCGCGCCCGGCGCCTGGAAAAGCGAGGTCAACCTTCGCGACTTCCTGGTGAAGAACGTGCACGCGTACGAGGGTGACGGTGCCTTCCTGGCCCCGGCCAGCGACCGCACCGCGGCGCTGTGGGGCAAGGTGCGCGACCTGCTGAAGGAGGAGCGCGCGACGAAGGGCGGCGTCCTGGACGCGGACACGGCGGTGGTGTCGTCCATCGTCAGACACGCTCCCGGCTACATCGACAAGGATCTGGAGGTCATCGTCGGCTTGCAGACCGACAAGCCGCTGAAACGGGCCAT